>WAPH01000018.1 GCA_015520895.1 Nanobdellati archaeon
TCTTAATCTATTAACAAAATTCTGCAACTTTTCTTCAATTGCTATTGCTTCATTCATTGAATATTTATCATAATTAATATCTTTTCTATAATGTGTGTTGAGCAAAAATATTCTTAATTGAGAAGGCTTATAGTTTTTAAGAGCTTCTTTAATAGTCACAAAGTTTTTTAGGCTTTTACTCATTTTTGTGCCTTTTACCTTTACAAAATGAACATGCATCCAATAATTTGCAAAACGCTTTCCTGTTGCAGCTTCACTTTGAGCAATTTCATTTTCATGGTGAGGAAAAATAAGATCTTTCCCTCCTCCGTGAATATCCAATGTTTCTCCTAAGTATTTCATACTCATTGCCGAGCACTCTATATGCCAACCTGGCCTTCCCATACCGCAACATTGTGATTCAAACACAGCTTTTACTTTTTCATCTTCTTCTTTTTTTCTCTTCCATAAAGCGAAATCCTTGATATCTAGTTTCTCTGGATTGGGTTCTATCCTATGTTTGTTGAGTTCTTCTAAATTTTGGTGAGACAGCTTACCATATTCTTTGAACTTAGGAACATGAAAGTAAACACCATCTTTTATGTGATAAGTATATCCTTTTTCTTTGAGAACGCTTATAAGATTATCTATGTCTGCAATGTGATCGCTGACTTTAGGTTGTTTCCATGGTTTTAAAACATTCAATTCGTCTAATTCTTTTTCGAACTTTTCATTATAATATTCTGCTATTTCTTTGTATGTCTTACCTTCTTCTAAAGCTTTATTTATTATTTTATCATCTATGTCTGTTACATTCCTTACATACTTTACTTCATACCCTTTAAATTTAAACAATCTGTGTACAACATCAAAGAATACTGCTGTTCGCGCATGACCTATATGAGCATAGTCATAAGGTGTTATACCGCATACATACATTTTTATGATATTTTTTTGTTGGGGTTTAAACTTTTCCACTGTTTGGGTTAATGTGTTGTACATCTTCATTATTAAACCACCTTTCTTTAATTATAGCAACCAACGATGCTAAGATAATACTATAGAATACTATGGAAATGGCAGTAGTTAATACTTCTTTTGAAGCACCATAATCTATTATCATTAAACTCAGTATAACAACGCTTATACCTTTCGGCATGAATGATGATAAAAACCACTTATCTTCGTACTTTATTAATGTAAATGTAATATATCTTATTAAAATAATGCTTAAAAGCAACCCTAATGCAGTTAGAGTTGTTAAAATGTTAAATTCCCATAATAAACCCACCATAACAAAGAACATTACTTTTAAAACAAACGAGAGTTGCTCTGTAGATGCAAAAATAGCTTTACCTACAATTTTTTGCGAGAGATTTATATTAAAAGATTTTGATATGGTAGGGATATTGCCTAAAATTAAACCAAATATAAATATTGCAATGGGTGCTGATCCTCCATAGTATTGCATAAACCAGTAAAGTGCAAAGATGTAAGCTAACGTTAATAGATATTTGTAATTAGAGAATATTTCAGATTTTTCTATTTTTTTCAGAATATTTAACCATATAAATGCTGATGCAGTGCCTATAACAATTGCTATTGATGCACTAGACAACATGTTTTTTATAATCAAATTAATAGTTTCGGCACTTAATCTTTTTTGTTCTTGCATGTAAAGTAAGAAAGTAATTACAAACAAAATACTTAAAGCATCAGTTAAAGTAGCTTCTATTTTAAAGAAGTTTTTAACTGTCTCCTTTATCTTTAATTTGGATAACAAAGGATATGTTACAATGCTCGCAGTACCTGTGACTAAAAAAGAAAACGCTAATAAAGCAAAGGTATGCATTTCAAATATTTTTATGAGTTTTAGAACTGCAAACACAAATAAACTACTTGTAAGATAAAGAACTGTGGCTATCCCTGCGGATCTCTTGAAATCTTTAAAAAAACTCTTGAGATTTAGATTCAACCCTCCTTCAAAGATAACAATAATTAAAGCAAATGTTGTAAATAAGGATGTAAAAGAGGATGCTAATATTTCATCAGAAGTAAATATTTTTAACCCTTGAGATCCCAATATTATCCCTGCTAAAATTAAAAAAAGGACATCAGGTATACCTACTTTTACAAAGAGGTATTCTGAAATTACTCCCCACACTAATAATGTTGCGATTAATAGCAATAATGCATCTATAGCAATCATAAATATTATTTTTAGAAATAACTATATAAAATTTTAGTAATTAAACAACTTTTATGAAGGTAATGTGTACTTCGGATTTCCATATGTCTTGGGAAAAAGCAAAAAAAGCGATAAATGAAGCAAAGAATAGAGATGTAGATGTATTTGTTAGTACAGGTGATTTTCTCTCTAACGATTTTGCTAATCGTGTTGCTCAAGAGGTACATAATAATGGTTTAAAAGGTTTGTTTGTGGAAGGAAATTGGGATCATAATATTACTTTAGATGTACAAGAAAATGTAAGATTATTAAAATATCAGCATGTCAAAATAGGTAAGTATTATTTTTTTGGTATGGATGAAAAAATATATTATGACTGGGAGGATATACTGTCTTTTACATCTTCGATATCTTCTGATAAGTTAATTTTTCTGACTCACGAACCCCCTAAAGGTTTTTTAGATAAAATATGGAATGGTACTCATATAGGAAACATAGATTATGCTGAATTTATTAAAAGGAAAAGACCTTTGTTGCACTGCTTTGGTCATGTTCATGAAGGTAATGGTTTTAAAAAAGTTTTTGAGAACACTTTGCTAGTCAATGCAGCTGTTGCAGATATCCCTAAAGCCTATGTTGTTGATCTCAGAAATCTTGAAATAGAAACTGTGAAATTAAGGTGATGCAATGTTAGTCTATTTTAATGGTGCTAAAGGAAGAAGCATACACAAACTTAATGCTTTTGATAAAGCTTTAACAGAGTTAGGTATTGGTAATGCTAACCTTATTAAATTGAGTAGTGTGTTACCTGTTAACGTTAAAGTGATTCGAGAACTGCCTCGGGAAATAAAAATAGGAGAAATCATACCTGCAGTATATGTGGATGTTTGCATAAAAGAAGGTAGAGCAGCATGTGGTTTAGTTATAGGTTATAGAAAAGGAGGAGGAGGTCTATTTTATGAATATAAAGGAAACAATAAAGAAGAAGTTAATAAAATATTAGAGGAAATGATAGAAGAAGCTTTTGAAATAAGAGAATGGGAGTTAACTAAAATTGATAAGGTAGTTGTGGAAGTAGAAAGCGATGGTAAAGAATACGAATGCGGAGTAGTTATTGCTGCTTTTTTATACTCTCATATGCCAGAGAGCCCTCGTGTTAAAGTGTAGAATCCTTTGATAATTAGAATTATCATAATAATGCTAAAGAACTTTGTTAATAAATTAGTACCTCGAAATAATACTGCTATTCCTGCTAGAAGATCTATTCCCCCCATCCAATCAAAGAAATAGCCCGAACTTATACTTCCTAATAATGACAGAGCTCCTTTTATTATGTGAAACCATAAAAGACCTATGAGGATAAAAGATGATATGTCTTTATCATAAAAATAAAGCCAGCCTGTTAAAATATCTATAAAACTTAATACTATAACTGTTTTGCTTTGTCCCATTGTTTATAACACCTGGAACTTGGCTGTTAGATTTTTGTATGCAACTTCATCATCTTTTTCTTTTACCTTTCCTACTTCTACACGAGAATTTGTTTCCTTCTCAATTGTTTCAAGATATTTTTCTAAAACATTGCTACCTTCTAAGATAACTTTTGCTTTTTCATCAATTCTTTTACCTTTTTTCTTTCTCGCCATTTGGATGTGTCTTATAAGTTCTCTTAAGAATCTTTCTTCTTTTAACTCCTCTGTTTCTGTAAAGTCAATACATATATTCCCTTCACACACATCCAATCTCTCAAACACAACTTCTTTTGCGTTAAACATAGATTTAATTAAAGCCATGTTTTGCTTTGCTATCTTCAACATTTCTTCATCTTTTAACACCCATCCTAATTTAAGTACCGGATACCTTTGCTTAACTTTGTGTTGTTGTCTTAATCTTGCCGCTTCATCCATTGCTTTATCTAAGAGTTCTATGAACATTAAAGACTTAATGTCATGTATTTTTGAGTTATACGGAGGTAATATTTCGGCATGAACACTTACTTCTTTACCTGCGTAAACATATTCGGCTATGTAAGGAATGAAAGGAGCAAATAATTTGTTTAATGTTGTGAATACATATCTTAATGTTGTTTGAGCATATTCTTTATCCTCTCCTTCATAATTTATGGCGACTCTATCACGTATCATCTTTATGTATTTTCTTGAAAAATCCTGAAGTGTAAAATCCATGAGTTTTATTGCAAGTTTGTGAAGTTCTACAAATTCTCCTAAATTCAATAATTCTTGAAGTTTTGAGATTATCCATTTATCTTCTACATGTAATTTTGAAAAATTCTTTTCTATTTTTTCCTCTTCCTCTCCAGTGTATGTTTCTCCATAAGTTTTTACAAACTGATAAAGATTCCAATACGTTTGAAGAAATCTATGGATTTTAGCAAGTTCACCCCAATTAAAGTAAAAATTATTCCACGGAGGAGAACTAAGCAAATAAAGTCTTAAAGCATCTCTTCCATATTTTTCAATGGCTTCCTCTGGTGTGATTACATTTCCTATACTTTTGCTCATTTTTACTCCTTTAGCATCTAAAACTAAACCATGGAATATGACACGAGTGAACGGTTTTTTATCAAAAGTTATGACTGAAGTGATTAGTTGAGAGTTCCACCATCCTCTTATTTGATCTGCTCCCTCTATTTGTAACTCACTGGGCCACAGTTTCTCAAATAAATCTTTATGTTCTGGATATCCTAAGGATGCCCATGAAGCAACACCGGAATCGAACCATACATCAAGCACATCAGGTATTCTATGCATTAAATTACCGCATTTTTCACATTTTATAGTAATTTCATCAATATATGGTCTATGCAGATCTTTAATATCCTTCTTGCCAGATCTGTCTTTTAACTCTCTTAATGACCCTATTACTTCTATATTTCCACATTTCTTACATTGCCAGATAGGTAAGGGAATACCCCAATATCTTTGCCTTGAAATAGGCCAATCTTCTAAATTCTCTAACCATGATTTAAATCTTTTTTTAGCCCAGTCAGGGTGCCATTCTACTGTTTCATTTTCTTCAATTAATCTTTCTTTTATAGATGTGATTTTAAAGAACCATTGCGGAACTGCCATTAGAAGCAAAGGAGTAGAGCATCGCCAACATTTTGGATAATCATGTTCTACTTCCTCTTCAAGGACAAGAGCATTACTATCTTTTAACCATTTTATTATAAGCGGGTTAGCATCGTAAGCAAATTTTCCTTTTAATTCTTTGCCCATTTCTTCTTTATAAGTTCCATCAAGATTTAAGGGAGCAATAACCTCTAATTTATAAGGTAATGATGCTTTATAGTCTTCCCTACCATGACCGGGAGCTACATGAACGAGACCCGTACCTTCTTCTAAATTTACAAACATAGCATTTGCTATGATTTCGTGACCTTTCGTAAGAGATTGAAGCTTAGGTATTTTCTCTTTAAAAGGATGCTCATATTGAAGACCTTCTAACTCTTTTCCTAAAATAGTGTCTATTACTTCATAATTTTTTATATTCCATTTTTTCATAAGTTTCTTTACAAGATCTTTAGCAACAATCCACACTTCTTTGCAATCTTTTATTAACACTTTAGCGTATTCGAAGTTGGGATGAACCATTATAGCTACATTAGCAGGCAATGTCCACGGGGTTGTGGTCCATATAACGAAATATTCATTAGCCGTGTCTTTCCTTTTAAATTTGACGAATATAGAAGGGTCGCGTTTACGCATATATTCTATCTCATTGTAGGCAACAGCAGTCTCGCATCTAGGACATACATGAACTGGATAAGCACCTTTATAAAGTAAACCCTTAGAATAAGCAACTTTAAACGTGTGCCATGCTCCTTCCATGTATTCATTAGATAACGTAAGATAAGGATTGTCAAAATCCATCCATACTCCTAAATTTTCAAATTGCTCATTCATCACATCAATGTATTTGGTTGCGAAATCACGACATCGTGCAATAAAATTTTCTACACTATGTTGTTCAATGTCTTTCTTACTTTTAAATCCTAATTCTTTTTCTACTTTAACTTCTATAGGAGTACCATGAGTATCGTAACCTGGCTGATCCCATACGTTTCTTCCTCTCATTCTAATGAATCTTATATATGCATCTTTCAGTATTTTATTCCAGGCAGTACCCATATGTATAAATCCCGTTGCATAAGGAGGTCCATCAAGAAAATAAAATTTAGGAAATTTAGAGAACTTTGCTTTGACTTTGATTTTAATGTGCTCTTCTTTCCATTTTTTTATTATTTTTTCTTCCACCTTTGCGAAATTGTATGGTTCAAACATATAATATACTTCTTTTGATAAACTTTTAAAAGGTTAAGAAATATATATTTATTATAAGGTGGTGTCTATGTACAGTCCTCGAGAGGTTTATAAAAAAGTCAGAGAAGAATCTGAACATATAGAGAACAAATTTAAGAAATATGCAGTTCCTTTAGCTACCGGAATTTTGGCATGTTATTTAGCCTTGACTTCCCCTCTGGTTTCTTATAAAAACGATTTTCATAATACTAGTGTTCATTACACTTCTGCTGTTGAAAATACAAAAAATGAAATGTATGCGAGAAGAAGGCATAGGCATGAAAGGAAAAGAAGTCGTTGGTGGGATAGATTGAATATATTTAAGCAATTAGAAGAATTGAAAAAAAGAAAGTACAGAATACCTCCTGAAAAGAAAATAAGAAGCGAAAAAGAAAATTACTTAGATTACATTGTGTGATCTTATGTGATAAAATGCGCTTAAAAATTACGCATTTATTTTTTATTCTTTTATTATTACTTTTTACCTTATCTTTATCTTATGCTGAAAAGAATGAATTTATTTTTATATCATATCAGCCAAAAAATATAACTCTTGATTATTCCGTTGAATTATGTAAATTGTATGAAAGACCTTTTAACATTCGTTATACTTTATTTATAAATTTTATTTATCCTTTTAGTTATGACGATGTAGAAGTAGAATCTAACATTCCTTTAAACGAAATAGTTATAGCGAGATGGGATGAGCTAGAAAATACATTAGTTATAGAAGCTAACACCCCTAATATTACCTTCTTTAATTTAACATTACATTTCACAAATTTCAGATACGAATATTATCCTTTGTATGATTTATATTATTTTTATCCTATTTTTGGAGAAACCCATTATTATATAGTTGTAGATAATTTAATTAAGGTTTACTATTATGAAGGGCCAAAAAGCATTTCAGAATATTTAGTTTGTGGAGATCCTAAGTATTATTCTGTTATTTTAAAATCACCAACAACCTCTCAATCTATCTATTATCACAGGAGGGAGTTAATATTGGCTTTGTTGTATTTAGCTTTAGGTATTACTATATTACGCTACATTTTTCCCTATGTATATGCTCTTTTAAATATTTATAAACTTAAGAGACTTCAAAAAGAGACACTAGCAAGAATAAGGAAAATAGAGGAAGATTATTTTCATAGACGTATTAGCGATAAAATGTTTAATGAATTGATAAGAGAGGAACAAAGGAGATATTATAGTATAGAAGCTAAGATAGTTAAACTAAAAAAATTAATGAGATCATGGGAAATACTTAATTTAAGGTTACAAAAGAAAAAGCGCTGAGAATATCTCCTAATCCTACTGTGAACTTAGGATTTTCAGCTTTTACTAAAGAAATTTCAATAAGAGTATAATCTCCATGAGTTTGAATAAACGTCTCTTGAGGGATTATTCTTAAAGCATGGTTTTTTCTTACATATCCAAACCTTGCTTTGCTTATTACTGCTTTATTGCCCTGTAAAAGAGCTTTTAATTCTTTTTTCATATTACTTTTTCTGTTATCAAATATTACATAATGTTTTTCTTTATCATGAACGTGTAATCTTTCTATATCATGTTTGAATACTTTATCTATTATTTTTTCAAAGTCATAAGCATTAACGTTATAATACGCTTCTATCTCATAAACATTTGCCCCTATACTATGCATCATAGGAATTATATTCTTTGATATAAGTTTTCTTATACTCTGATTAGCGTTCATTGCAAGTTCTATATGCCTTTTCTTTACATCTTCTAAGTTATTAATGTTCTCTTTTACTATTTTGAATTGATTTAGATCTGTTATGTGATGGTAACCGCTAAAGAAACCTTTATTTCCTTTTATTTTTATTTCTGAATAGGGCAATGTTATTATACTTCGATCAGCCAATATTAGTCTGTTATTGTCTGAGATTACATGGTTTAAAAGTTTTTCGTTTTTTTTATATTCTAGTATGATATTTTGTCTTAATTTCTTTAAACAATTCTTCGTAGTTTTTTTATGGATGGCGTACTTTAAAGGTAAAGAGCAGTAATTACTCCATATCTCTACTTTATAACCTACTTTGCCTAATTCTTCACCCACTATTCCTGCTTGACCTCCTATCCTTCTTTCTTTTATGTGTGATGATATTATTTTTTTGATTTTTTCTTTTTCTTGTGCATTCATTTCTAATTCTATGTCTTTTTCATTGAATATAGCATCCTTTATTTCAGGTTTAACTTTTATAAGAAGTTTTAGAATATCATTGTTTAATTCAACTATTAAATCCTCTACTACATTAAATCCTGTAATTATCTTCATAAATCTTTATATTAATGATAAATTAATAAATAATTTATATGGAGTATAGTTTAGGTTTTGTAATCGGGGCTATATTTGCAGCATTTTTAATATCCCTATCAGCTATCATAGGATTAAATATTATCCAGGGTATGGAAAAGATAGATGTAGAGAGTTCTTGGATGCAACTAAATAAAAACGTAAAAAAGATAGTAGATAATGTTTATGTACAGGCAGAAGGAAGCAGCGTCAAATTTAATCCTGTGCTTACTTCTAATCAGATTCTTTGTTTTTTGAATGAGGTTAATCCTTTAAGTTCTGATATGATCGATGATGATAAGAATTTTTTGCAGTACTTGCGTGAGGAATGGGAAGATGGCGAGTTCCCTAATATATATTATAGAGACAATAATATTAAGAGATATGCTTATATAGAGCATTTAAAGCCTTCTCAAACCCTCTGTTTGGTTAGAAATGATAATCTTGTTTATTTTGAGAACAAAGGTACTTATGTTGATGTAGTAAAAGTAGATTAAAATACATGCCCCCGCCGGGATTTGAACCCGGGTCTACGGCTCGAAAGGCCGTTATCCTTGCCGGACTAGACTACGGGGGCGCTTATTAGGATAATAATTAAAAAATTTTAAAAAGATTGAGTGAAGCGATTCAATTTACCCTAAAACACTGTCTAAAATTAACATTATTAAGAAACCTATTAAAAAGGAAAGTGTTATTTTTCTTTCTTGATGCTTATTCGTTTCGTGATATATTTCTGGAAACATTTCTTTCGTGGTTACATATATCATAGCACTACCTGCCATTGACAATCCCAAGGGTAAGAGGATACTTAAATATTCAAAAATAACATAACCGAAAACAGCAGTAAGCAATTCAGAAACTCCGCTTAAAAAACCTATGAATAAAGAGAAAAGCATCCCATAACCTAAGGATATCAAAGGTAAAGTCACTGCCATACCTTCGGGGATATCCTGAATACCTATTGCTATAGCTGTAATCAATCCTTTATCTGAATTATAAGCAAAAGAAGTACCTATTGCTAATCCCTCTGCAAAGTTATGAATTATTATTGCTATGACTATCAACCAGAGTTTATTTAATTTCTTTTTTAAGGATTGTGGACCTTCATATCCTGTAAGCATATGTTGATGGGGGGTGTATCTTTCAATAAGATACATTATAATATACCCTAAAATAATTCCTGCACTTACAACATAAATAGATGAAATTTTTAAAGCTGGTAAAATTAAACTTGTAAAGGAAGCAACAGTCATTACGCCTGCTGCAAAAGATAATGACATTTCCAGAGTTATTAATTTAACTTTCTTATGTACTATGGCAATCAAACTCCCAAAAAAAGTAGTTAATGTCACGAATATTCCTGCAATAATAACTAATATAAACCCATCTAGAATTTTTATCACCTTATTTATAAATATAAAATTTTATTATTTTTTAAATTTTATTTTAAATTTTACTTTACGAATCCCTTAAATTGAAAATCGATATTTATAAAGCAAATGATATGTTAAAATAATATAGTTAAAGTTAAATATATATACTTTATTTCCTTATTTCCTTATAATACATTATGACATCCAAAACCTTAAGATTAAGCATAATAGCAATAACCTTAACACTAATAAGCATGGCAATATATGCTTTTGCTTTAAACACATCATTACCCTGGCATCCATTACAACAAATAGTAAGAGATCCTACTTCCCCTACACCTACGTCTTTAGATGAAAACAATAATGGAAGAATAGACCCCGGGATAATAGAGGATACATTACAAGA
>WAPH01000019.1 GCA_015520895.1 Nanobdellati archaeon
CTCTATAACCGTAGAAAGCCTATCAAATCCTGATAAGTACTGTATGGCTAATTTTACTAATTCTTATCTTTCATCTTCAGATATAGCTTACTTTATCTTTCATTCAAGTAATTGCTCATTCTCTTGTTCAGAAGGAGAGAAGTATAAGGTTATAGTTGCAACAGAATGTGGAACTTATAAGTTTGTTAGAGATTGTTAATTTTACTCAGTTGGAGAAGTATCTTGAAGAATTTTTTTATATTTTTTTAAATCGAATTTTTCTGCTTCTCTCAAAAAATCTGCAAAGATTATAATATCGTTACCTACTTTAATTACTTTTCCAAATATGAATACTATGCTACTTATCTCTATTTTTTCAAGTTCTTTTAATACATCTTTGTTATATCTCACTTTTACTGCTCCTGTGCCGTCATCTACTATTACAGAATCTTCGTCTTTTTCTATAATTTTTCCTACAATTCTTACTTTCAACATATCCTCGTTTATTTGAGATATTAATGTACTAACATAATTGTTTTTAATGTTATCCATTTATTACACCATATCCTATTAATCTCCACCTTCCTTCTATTTGCTTAGATAATACTACTCTTTCCCTTTCATATGCTGCGATAGGAATTTTCAATCTAAATTTTGCTTTATTTTTGTTTTTTTCTATACATATTCCTATTGTTCTTGCTGTACCTACGTTCATTAAAATTACATCACCTTGCTTAATATCAGCTTGTATTTTCTCATTAGTTTCAAGCAATCTTTCTATTATGTTTATTTCTAAATTTAGCTCTTCTCTTATCGGAGGCGCGTGTTCAGGCAACGTAACTACATTCCCGACCATAGCATCGGATTTGGTAAAAAAAGGATCTAATTGAGTTCCTACGGCTATTAGGCCTCCTGGCTTAGCTACATCTATCTTTTGCTTACTTTGATGCAAACTTACAATTCTGGTTTTAACTGGTACAAATTTATCTCCTTTTTTAATACCTGGTCTTATCTCTACTTCATCTCCCTCTTTAAATACTCCTTGAGCTACTGCCCCTCCTAAAACTCCTCCTATCAATTTTTCTATAGGCGTACCTGGCTTATTAACGTCAAAACTTCTTGCCACATACATTAAAGGAGGTTTGGATTCATCACGATTTGGCGTCGGTATATATTTTTCTAATGCCTCTAAGATTACATCAACATTAACACTGTGATGTGCTGATATAGGTATAATTGGTGCATTTTCAGCGATTGTTCCTTTAACGAACTCTTTAATTTCTTTATAACTTTCTAAAGCTCTTTTTTTACTCACTAAATCAATTTTGTTTTGTACTATGATTATATTTTTTATTCCTGCTATTTCTAAGGCAGTTAGGTGCTCTACTGTTTGTGGTTGAGGGCAACGTTCATTAGCAGCAATAACTAAGATAGCACCATCTATCAAAGCAGTACCTGTAAGCACTGTTGCAAGCAATGTTTCATGACCCGGAACATCTATTATAGAAATAGTCCTTAATATTTCGGTATTAGAACCGCAATAAAAACATTTTGGAAATGTCGTGTATGCTTTAGACCCTTCACATTTTGGACATTTCCTTATGGTTAGATCTGCATAGCCTAATCTTATAGAAATGCCCCTCTTAAGTTCCTCTGAATGTTCATCTGTAAACTTGCCAGTAAGTATTTGTGTAAGAGTGGTTTTTCCATGATCTACATGCCCAAATATGCCTATGTTTGCAGAAGGAATGTTTTTTGCCATTACCTTCTTTATAAGAACAAAGATTTTAAAAACTTTCTAAACTAATTATTGGTAAATATGTTTAGTTTCTGAGGTGACCTTCATGGAAAGCATAATAAGAGATGCATTAGAAAGGGAAGAAATGGAAAAAGAAACTAAGAAATCACAACCAAAAAAACAAAAGAAACCTATTGATGATAAACTTAAAAAAATATTAGAGGAGTCAAGAGCTAAGATTGCCGTTGTTGGTTGTGGAGGCGCAGGTAATAACACTATTAACAGAATGGCTCAAGTAGGTATAGAGGGTGTTAAACTCATAGCCATCAATACAGATGCACAAGATTTACTTTATACCGATGCTGACGCTCGTGTGTTAATAGGTAAGGACATTACAGGAGGTTTAGGAGCTGGGTCTAATCCTAATATAGGTGAAGCAGCAGCTAAAGAATCCAAGGATGAAATAAAGAAAGAAATAGAAGGATTTGATATGGTCTTTATTACTGCTGGCATGGGAGGGGGTACAGGTACAGGATCCGCTCCTGTGGTAGCAGAGATAGCTAAGAAATCAGGAGCACTGGTTGTTGGAGTTGTTACTATGCCTTTTAGTATGGAAGGAAAGCACAGGATGGAAAATGCTAAAAAAGGTTTAGAGAAATTAAGGGAATTTGTAGATACTTTAATTGTAATACCTAATGATAAGCTTTTAGAGTTAGTACCTGAGGTTTCTATTGTGACTGCTTTTAAGATTGCAGATGAGATTTTAGTAAATGCTGTTAAAGGAATAGCAGAACTAATTACAAAAGAGTCCTTGATTAATTTAGATTTTGCAGATGTTAAAGCAGTCATGCAAGGTGGCGGTTTAGCGATGATCGGTATTGGTCAAAGTGATACAGAGAATAGAGCGATAGAGGCTGTACAAAAAGCTTTAAATAATCCTTTGCTTGATGTTGATATAGAGGGAGCAAAAGGTGCTTTAATTCATGTTTTAGGGGGAGCTGATTTAACTATAAAAGAAGCAAGAGAAGTAGTGAGTGCTGTCACGTCTAAGTTAGATGAACATGCCCGTGTAATATGGGGAGCAGCCATCGAACCGGAATTAGGAGAAAGTTTAAGAGTAATGATTATTGTAACTGGTGTGGAAGCACCTCATCTTTTACAACAAGAACCCGAGCAAGTTAAATTTGAAAAAAGAAAGGAGATTGAAGAAAAATTAGGAATAGAATTTCTTTAACCTTTTTCATTTTTATATGTTTTTATAATATGTTCATGAGCTCTTTGGAGAACTTTCTTTTGTTCAGGAAATTTTATTAATTTCATTGCTTCTTCGTAGCTTACCCATTTATAGCCTTGATGCTCCCAACTTATTCTTACTTCTACATCTTCTTTCACTTTAGCTAAGAAAAAATGAACCTCTTTAGTGACTTTTTTACCTTCCTCTTTGTACCAGTACTTTATTGTTTCATGAAATAATGGAATTATTTCTAATTCTCTAATTCCTGCTTCTTCCTCAGTCTCTCTTTTAGCTGCTTGAAGAAGATTTTCTTCTTTTTCTACGTGTCCTTTAGGAAAATCCCAGTGACCTTTAGAATTGTAAAGTAATAGATACTCGATTTTACCTTTATTTAACCTAAAAATTACAAAACCAGCAGAAATATGGTGAGTTTGGCTCATAAGTTACTCCCTTTAATCATCCCGTTCATACTGGGACGGCTTAATC
>WAPH01000020.1 GCA_015520895.1 Nanobdellati archaeon
CATATATTCCTTCCATAATATCTTAACTTATAAACAAAAACACATAAAATATGTGAATAAAAAAGAGCAACAATAAATACAACTACAAATAATACTATAAAAAATCAGAGTAAAAAACACTGAGTAGTTGTCTGCCTCTAGTTTTCTTCTTTATCTTCTTTTATTCCTTTTAAAGATGGAGATTTTTCTTTAAGAAGAGTAGGAAAAGGTGAATAATTATTTTTAAGCAAAACGATACGTGAGAGTTTGACCTCGTCCTCATAAGAATAGTGACGAAGATGAGGAATAAGAGACAAAGCAAAACTTTTTACTTCTTCATGTGAAGGCATATTTTTTATAGTTAGTCTCCTACGCGAATATCCCAGCCACATATAGGCTTTAACTTCTATAAAATCAAAATTACCTTTTTTAAATAAATCTGCGTATTGCTTCAAATATTCTTCTTTATCATTTATTCCTTTTATTAAAGTTAATCTTGCAACTTTTCTCACCGGCAGTTTGCTTATAATTTCTAAAGTATGATGTAATCTTTCCCATCCATCCTCATAAACGCTTCTATTCACTTTCTTAAATACTTTTTCATTAGGGGCGTCTATAGAAATATATATTTGAGAAGGCATTCCATTACGCGTTTCATACATCTCTTGAAATCTCTCAGGATGCATGCCGTTGCTTACAACAAAAATAGTTTCTGCACCATATTTCTCTCTTAAAAGTTTAATCATCTCAGGTAAAAGAGGGTATAAAGTAGGTTCTCCAGCTAATGAGATTGCCCAATGAGTTGGTTTTAAAGCTTCTTTAAGCAGGTCCTTATCCACATCTTTATTACCTTTAAAACCTGAAAGAAGTTTTTCTCGTTCTTTAAGCAAGCCTTCTATAATGGTTTTAGGATCATCTACTTCCTGAGGTGAAGGCTCTCTAAACCTCATAAATTCCATCGGTCTCCAACAAAAGATACAGTTCTGAGAGCATAACAGAGCTAAAGGAGTTACCTCGGCGCAACGATGAGTATCAATTCCATAAAACTTATGTTTATAACATACAGCTTCCCTTTTCAAAGATTTTTTAGTCCAAGTACATATTTGAACAGCTGCTTGTTGACCTGCAATACCATATTTCTTCTTTTTTAATTGAAGTCTAACCTCAAAAGGCATTTCTAAACCCATTAAAATATCCCCTTGTAATGTTTTTCAATCCAATAAGCCATAGCTACTGCATTAGCATCTTTGAAGTGATCAGAAATAACATGTAATCCTGCAGGCAGAGATAAAGTTGTTTTTAAAGGAACATTTACATGAGGTAGACCTGCCAAATTAACAGGAACCGTTAGTACATCTAAAGCATATATTTCGTGAGGTCTTAACTTTCCAACTTCATCAAATGTTGGCGGTAATATAGGCATAGTAGGGGCTAATAAAAAGTCGTAATTTTGAAGATGTTGTTTAAACTCCTTTATAACTTTGCTTCTTACTTTTAAAGCCTTAATATAATATGCATCCCTATAACCCGCCATTCTAACAAAACTACCCAAGATTATTCTTCTTTTAACCTCTTCACCAAAATATTTGGATCGAATTTCAGAAAAGTATTCATCAAAGTGCTTACCTTTTACATTACCTTCTTTACCGTATCTCATGCCGCAGTATTTAGCTAAGTTTGTAGAAGCTTCTGCTGTAGCAATTATATAATAAGAGGCTAAAGCTGCATCAGTCAATCTTAGAGATATCTCTTCAATTTCAGCTCCCTCTTTAATTAAAAAGTCTATAACTTTTTTAAAACTTTTTTTAATCTCTTCGTCAATTATTCTTTCTTCATAGTCCTTTATAATTGCTATTTTAGAATTAATTGCGTCAAAAGAAGTTATGGTTTTTAAGAAATCCAAAGAATATTCATGAGTAGTAGGATCCCTTTCATCCCTTCCTTTTATGATGTTTAAAATAAAAGCTAAATCGTAAGCAGATGATGCCATAACGCCTGGTTTATCTAAAGTATTTGCGTAATCTATTAAGCCATAACGAGAAAGCAGACCATAAGTAGGTGTAATGCTATATACACCATTAAAAGCTGCAGGATTGGATATGCTACCTCCAGTGCTCTCTGCGATAGCAATATGTGGCTCTTCTCTAAGCAATTGCGTTATTACTCCTGCCCCTCCGCTTGATCCTCCTGCTACTCTATTAACATCATTAGCGTTTTTAGGAACCTTAAAAGCACAGTTAGTGGAAAAACTACCAAAACCAAACTCATCCATAGCAGTCTTTCCGAGAATATACGCCCCAGAATCTTTCAATCTTTTAACAATAGTAGCATCGAATGTAGGAACATAATCTTCTAAGATCTTACTACCAGCAGTAGTTCTCATATTCTTAGTCGTAAAGCAGTCTTTAACACTAACAACAAGCCCTTTAAGTTTAGTCTCTTGAAAATCTTTGGGATCTTCTTCATTAAAAGTAATCATAAAGTTGTAATCCTTATTTAATTTTTTTGCTTTTTCTTTTATATGTAAAATATGTTCTTTGATTTCATTATTACTTAATTCTTTATTTAACCATTCTTTTACTTTCATAGTATCACTCTAATATCTTAGGTCCTTTAAAATAGCCTTCTTCCTTATTTTGCGTATTTTTAAAAATATAATTTTTATTCATGCTTTTTCCTGGTTTATCTTTGCGCATAACGTTGTTTAAAGGAGTAGGATGAATGATTATGTCTTCATCAGAAACATCAATAGAGTTTAATACTTCAAACATCTTTAAAATCTCTTCTAAATCCTTATCAAAAGTCTTCTTCTCCTCAGAATTTAACCATAATCTAGACATCTTTGCAACTTTCTCAACATCCATACTTAAACCATATTAAAACAATTTTTAAAATTTTAACTTAGTAAACAAAAACACGCTTTAAAATTTTAATGATTAACAATCTCTAACAAACTTATAAGTTCCACATTCTGTTGCAACTACAACCTTATACTTCTCTCCTTCTAAGCAATAGAATGAGCAGTTATCTGGAGAGAAAGCATAATATGCTATGCCTAAAGGTGAGATGTAAGAGTTGTTAAGATGTAAGGAGCAGTACTTATTAGGATTTGATAGGCTTTCTACGGTTATAGAG
>WAPH01000021.1 GCA_015520895.1 Nanobdellati archaeon
CGCTCAGACAAGGGGCTCTGCCCCTTCGGGAACCCCTTCCTCTTGGGAGCCACCATCACGCTAACGCGTGAGGTGACTATCTTCGCTTACGCTCAGACAAGGGGCTCTGCCCCTTCGGGAACCCCTTCCTTCTTTTAAAAAAGGTTTTTACCTCGAACACATGTCGATGTAAGGGTTAACTGATAATTGACTGTTATTTGTATATTTGCAAAAGATTTTATTCTAAGATCAGTTTTTTAAAATTTCAAATACATATTTATGGATAGGTGATAAAGATGTTGTCTAAACTTCCTATTGATTTAAGCAAAGTAGATAAAGAAAACATAGACAAAGAGATTTTAAGAGCAGGAATTATAGCAGAACTTGATGCAATAAACTTCTATGAACAAATGGCTGATTTGGCTCAAGATGAAAGAATAAAAAAGGTGTTGTTAGACATCGCTAAAGAAGAAAAAACCCACGTAGGTGAATTTCAGGCTCTACTTTTGATGTTGGATAAAGAGCAGAACGAAGAGTTAGAAAAAGGAAAAGAAGAAGTAGATGAGATCTTAGAGTAATCACTCTAAAATCTTGTACTCTATTTTCTTAACATCTATTTTTATTTTCTCTTCTTCTTTTAATATCTCCTCTTCCTTAGTATGTGTTGAAAACTTAGAAGGCAAATCCAATAAGCATTTACTAGGCAATGCAGAAATTTCATAAAACCCTAATTCTTTGCTTTTAGTAATAATATCTCTTTTGTTCCAAAGAAGTAAAGGTCTTAAAACAATCTTATCTGATGCTTTATCAATCAAATAAAGGTTATGAAGGGTTTGGCTTGCTACCTGCCCCAAACTATCACCAGTTATTAAGAAATCATAATTATGGAAAGAAGAAGCATATTGCATCATCAATCTTCTCCACACAATTATAAGATATTTTTTATTTATTTTAGTATTAAGCTCGTCTAATACTTCTTTTTGAGGTACTATATAAAGCCTGCTTGATAAATCCTTTTCTTTAAAGATGTTAAATATAAGCACCGTTTTTTTAAGTAAAGAACCGTCACTATAAGGAAAAGGGTCAAAATGAATAAAATCAATATTCATACCTTTTTCAGCCATAAGATAAGCAGCTACAGGAGAATCGAATTCACCAGAAACCAACGCTAAAGCCTTCATATTATCAACACCATTATAATTCCTATTATTATAGGCAACAGGATATTGTCCTCCCATTTTTTATTAAAATAATCAATCACACAAAAAGTAAGGGAAGCAAATAAAGCAACAAAAGGATCATACAAATAAGAAAGTGCAGAAAAAACAAACAAACTTGCTAATATACTAGATTGCCAGCACCTTTTCTTTTCAGATGATTTCAATAATATACTAAATAAAGGTGATAAACTATCTCCTATAGTCATAACAATACTAACAATTAATGCAATATCTCTCCCAAATAGCGCATATGCCAGGAGTATACCGCTTATTAGATAGATCGCTCCTAAATCCTTTTCTTTTCTTTTAACATAATTATAAAGCCTTCTTGTAGGTAAGTACAGCGCAAAAGCATAAAGTAAAAGCAATAAGACTGCAAACACGACAAATTCAAAAAGAGATAGAAAATAAATACCTAAAAAAAGAGAAAAAGCAACAATAAAATGTATTATTTTTCTAACAACTTCTCTTTTATTAATGCTCTTAAAAGTCGAGTTTGAAAAAGCATAAAAAAGAAACAATCCTAATAAAGCCCCTACAATCACATCCAGTACATTATGCACTTTTAGTATAACTCTGCTTAAAGCAATAAATCCTGCCCACAAAACACCCCAGAAACCCAAATAAGAACCTGCATAAAAAGAAAGTAAAGAATGCATACTTGGAAATCCATAAGTATCCCACTTACTTAACCCCAAGTGCTCGTAAGAAGGACGGGGTATTTGCAAACTATATTTCAAGGAAAGGCCAACTATAACAGAAAATATTAAACCCATTAAGAAAGGCACAATTTTTTTATCTTGATAAGTCCTATAACCTGCAATAAACACTAAAGCATAGAAAGATAAAGAAATCAGAAAAAACAAGAAGGTCATACCGCCCATCTTACATCACTTATCAGACAAGGCTGAATGTAATCATCCCTAATAAACAGGAGACTTATAATTTTTAAAAGATTTTGTATTATTAATATATTAGCGAATTCTATAAGGTGTTAATTATGAGAGAGGGCAGAGCAAAAGGTAAAGAAATGATAGGAAAATTAGTTATAAGCGATGAAACCGGAAGAAGTTTTGGGAAAGTAGGAGACATCTCTTTTATTGCAGAAACAGGAGAATTGCTAAACCTAGTGCTTGTAGAGCCAACAAAAGCTGCTAGCGAATTAAACTTACAAACAGACGAATCAGGAAGAATATTAATACCATTTTCTGCAGTAAAATCCATCGGAGATTTCATAATAGTAGGAGAAAAAGACATATTTTAACTTTTCATTAATTTCTCATAATCGCTTACTCTACCAACATCTATCCAAAAATCATCATGCACATAACCATAAATCTTTTTTCCGTCTTTTAACATAGAAGGAAATACATTTTTTCCAAAATCTGCACCCTCGTAGATATAATCCAAAACAGAAGGCTTAAAAGCATAAATCATGGTTGCTGCAAAATGCTTAAGAGTAGGCTTTTCAACAAAACCTTTAATCAAATTAGTTTTTTCATCTAACTCGGCTAATCCGAACTCTATTTTCGTCTCTATTTCTATCAAAGCTATAGTTGCATCTGCATCTTTTTCTTTATGATATTCGTAAAAGCGCTTATAATCTAAATTAGATAAGTTATCTCCTGCAACCACGAGAAAATCATCGTCCTTTAATTTATCTTTAATAGGAAATAAAGAACCTGCATTTCCGAGAGGTTTAGTTTCTTCAGCATATTCTATATTAACCCCCCACTTCCTTCCGTTACCAAAATAATTTTTTATTTGATATCCAAGATAGCCTACTGTTATAATAATGTCTTCGAATCCAGAATCTTTTAAATTCTCTATAATATGTTCCATAATTGGCTTTTGATTAATAGGTAAAAGAGGTTTAGGCATTAAATAAGTATAAGGCCTAAGCCTTGTCCCTTTACCACCCGCTAACAAAACAATCTTTACCATAAATATTATATTCAATATAAAGTATAAATAAATTTAAGGTATTTTAACACTCCACAATCCATGAATATTGCAATATGCTCTTACTATTAGTCCTTCATCTTTAATATTAAACTCAGCCTCTGGTTTTTCTCCAGGTTTAAGGAATTTTTTACAAGTTTGTTCTTCTGATACTACCTCTATCCATTCAATGTAATGATTTGATTCCATAGGATGTTCAATACTTCCTACTTTAACTTTAATCCCTTTTTCTGTTCTTTCTATAATAGGTACATGTTTCTCCATACCCGTATCTTCATATTTTTCCTCTACATTCTTCATAGGTTTGTTGCAGCATATTAATTTCCCATTTCCTTCTCTTAACATCTCTACCATATTTCCGCATATCTCGCATAAATAAACACTCTTACCTTCCATAATTTCACCTTATTTAACAGTTACGCTTTTAGCAAGATTCCTTGGTTTATCTGGATCTGCACCTCTCTCTAACGCTAAATAATAGGCAAGAAGTTGTAAGGGAACGATATTAATTAAAGGTTGTAAAATGTTTACTTTTGGAACCGCTATATAGACATCAAAAACTTCATGATGCTTAGAGCTAATACCTATTACGCGTGCTCCCCTTGCCTTAACCTCTAAAGCGTTGCTTATTATTTCATCAAAAGTTTCGTCCTCACTGGCAATAACAATAACATCTGTATTATTATCTATTAGGGCTATAGATCCATGTTTCAAAGCACCTCCTGCAAAAGCTTCAGCATGAATATAGCTAATCTCCTTTATTTTTAATGCACCTTCTAAAGCAGTAGCATAATTTACCCCCCTACCTATTATATATAAATGATCTTTATTTTTCAATTCCTTAGCTAAATTCCTAATACTTTCCTTAAAATCTTTATTCTCAACCATTTCTTTCATTAAGTTAGCTACTTTCTTAACCTCACCATTAAACTCCAAAGCCATAGTCTTAAATATAAGAGTAATTAGAAGTAAAAGTTGAGCAATATAACTTTTTGTCGCAACAACGCTTATTTCACTACCTACATGCATTAAAATAGAGTAATCAGATAACCTCATTAATGTTGATCCATAAACATTAACCATACTCACAATCTTTGCTCCTTTCTTTTTAGCGGTTTTCACTGCCTCTATAACATCTGCTGTTTCTCCTGATTGAGAAATAGCAACAACCAGAGTTTTAGAGGTAATAAAATGCTTGTAATACTCAAATTCTGCAGCATCAACTACATTAACGTGTTTATGAGCATGTTTAGAAAAAAGGTAACTTGATGCTAAAGCAGCATTATAAGAGCTACCAGAAGCCACAAAAAACACGCCATAAGCATTATTCACATCTTCTGCTAATTTTTCTAACATACCTTCGTTATATGCAAAAACTTCGTTAATTTTAAGAGGTTGCTCTTCTATCTCTTTTATAGTATAATGAGGATAACCATTCAAAGGCTCGTAAGTATCATAGAGTTCTCTTTTTATAGGCTCCAATGATTTTTTAGTTCTGATTCCTTTATTTAAATCTAAAAATATAAGCGTATTAGCATTTAAATCAACAATTCCTCCTTCTTCGTCATTAAAATATCCGACTCTTTCTACTTTATCAACAAAAGCTTTAGCATCAGAAGCAAAATAAATCGCTTCTTTGTTAACACCAACAAGTAAAGGAGATCCTCTAACTAAAGCATATACTTTTCCTCTAAATAAAGCAACTATTGCAAAACTCCCTTTTACTTTTTTATTAAAAAGTCTTAAAGCAGTTACGTCTTCATAATTATTAAGCAAATAATGTAAAAGATTTGCTGATACTTCGGAATCTGTGTCTGTGTAAAACTTATAACCCTTCTCTATCAACCAATCCCGGATAGAAGTGTAGTTCTCTATAATACCGTTATGAACTAAAGCTAAAGAACCGTCAAAAGAAATATGAGGGTGGGCATTTTTCTCATCAACTGTGCCATGTGTCGCCCATCTTGTATGGGCGATGGCTGCTTTGGCTCTTGTATGTTGCTTATAAGCGACATTACCTATCTTTCCTACTCTTTTCTCAACAATTAATTTGTTATTATTGAGAAAGCCCACCCCCCACGAATCATACCCTCTATATTCTAATCTTTTAAGCATATCTATAACTTCCTTAACTTCTATCTCGCCTTTAAACTTAGCTACACCTATTATTCCGCACATATTGCTCATGAACTCTCAACATCTTTATAAATAAATTATTAAAAAATTTTTTGATTATTAAAATTTATTTTAACATAAGTTAATTTGTTGAAAAGTATTATAATGCGTGTTACCACAATAAGTATTAATTGTAGTACACAACATGAGAAAGAAGATATTTCATAATTAATTTAAAGGAAAGATCACATAACTTCATCAGTAAGCATGACTGTGGCTCAAGGTGCATGGAAGGGTTTCCCGCTACGAGCCCGGTGGGATTTGAACCCACGACCTGCAGGTTAGAAGCCTGCCGCTCTAACCAAGCTGAGCTACGGGCCCATTGTAAAATGAGTAAAGTAAATTTAAAAATCTTTGTATAAAGAAAGAATTAAAAATGAAATCACTTACTCAACAACCGCAAAGGTAAAGTAAGCAAGTTATAAGCATAATATTTTAATCTTTGTTTATTAATTCGTTTTTTATCTTGTTTGATAGTTTCATAAATAATATTATTTGTTTTTTCGAAATTATATAAAAAATCTTTTAAAGTGTCATGTGCATTAATTAAAGTAACTATGCCTTTAAAATAATCTTTCATGTGCTTTGTCATTAACCTAAGACTCCTAGGTAAATGATAAGAAGAAGTAACGATATAAAAGTCTATTCGAGGAAAATAAATCATTCCTTTTTTATCTAAATCCTCTTTTAATAAGATCACGCCTTCTTCTGTATTTTTACCTCCTACACAAGTAATAGAATATGTTTTAATTGCATCATAAATAGATTGTAAACCCAAATATCCTAAAGATTCTTCTGCATTCTCTTTTTGTATTTGGCTTTTCACCTTTCCTTCTAATTCATAACCTCCACAAAAATAGATTGCCGTTCTATTATATAAGTGAGAGGTCAAGTAAACAGTAATAAAACCGCTCATACCTCTTATTATTCCTTCATCTGTCTCGTAACTTCCTGGTTTTTTTCCATATACTTCCCACGCTATCTTAAATTCTTTTTCTGGACCTAATATTTGCTTAGCCTCATGTTCTTTAACCACATAAATACCTAATTTTTCTTTACTCATAATAAGAAATAATAATAACGAAAAGATTTTAAAAGAAAGGGCTCATAGGGTGTTCACATAATCACATATCATGTGACGGTCTTATAATCATCGCCCTATAAGAATATTAAGAAAACACATTTAAAAATTTCTCTCCTTCTTCTACGATCTTATGAGTGAATTTCCCACCCACATATATTAAAATTATTATCCCTAATATGGCTAATATCACTGCAATAACGTAAAAGCCCATATTCTCTATGGCTGTTCCTCTTCTTTTTTTCATAATAACACCTTCATAACTACATATAAAAGAAGTAATAAAAGAAGAACTACAAACATAATATTCCTAAAAAAATACACAAGATTCATAAATATATATAAGGGCATACAATATAAATAAGTTATGGCTGAACTAAGCATCAACGTCTTGCTTTATATTTTATTAGGTATACTCACATTAATCATTATTGCAACACTTTTCCTTTATTGGAAAAATGGAGCCTTTGAAATGGTGCATCCTCTTTTTAAATCAGCATCTACGGTGAATATGCCATGAAAGGATATTCTACGGCTATTTGGATAATAGGGAGCGTGCTTTTATTAATAATTCTTGCATATATTATAAGTTATGGGGTCAAAGAAGGATTAATTAAGTTGGGAAAGGAAAAATATAATGCACCGGAAATAAAAGACAATTTACCTTTATTACCTTCTTTAATCTTTATAAGAAAAAGAAAGAAAGGCGCTTCTTTCATTAACATACTCTTTTTAATAATTCTCGGCTTACTGATTGTAGGAATCCTTTTTTATATGATATATAATTATTCCGGAGAGGGAAAAGAAGTTTCAGAAGCCAAACCTCAGACTTCCCCTCATTATATGGAATGTGTTCAATCGTGTTCTATAAAATCACAGGACTACGAAGTATGCGTACAAAGGTGTATGAGTAATGAAAAGGAAGGCAATAACTGAAATGAAGATCATAGGGTATTTAATCATCTTAGCGATAGTATTAATGGCTGCCTTTTACATAAGCATTAAATTTGCATATGCTCTTAAAAAGTTATTAATAAATCGATTGCTTCTAAAATAACTACTTAAAAAAAGTATCTAATGTATATACTCTAGTGTAAAAAAGTTTTTAAACTTTAAAGTACATTATAAGAAATGTCGTTTCTACAAAAAGGGCTCGAGGGAGGTATAAAAGTAAAAGGAGGGGTCTGACAGATGGATCTAAAGACATTACAAGAAATGAAAAGGCAGATGATCTTAAGAGGTAACTGGAAAGAAGTGCAAAGAATAAACAAAATGATAGCTATAAGGTTAAAAGATGTAGAAAGAAGGCTTGCATAAGCCTTCTTTCCTTAATCATAAACTTCTTATAAGATCTTCTATTTCTTGCACTGATAACTCATCATCGCTTTCAACCACTATAGTTTTCTTACTTACAATAACATAAACACCATCTTTTATTAATTCGATATTATTCGCAATCTCGCCTTTTTTCTTATAACTATACTCGTCTATTAGAATTTCAGTAAAATCCTTCACATTCAAGGATTTATTTAAATGAAATATAATAGATGTGCAAGTTTCTATCTTTTCATACTTCACTTTATCACCTTCTTTAAAACATTTTTAAATGTCTGAATCTCCTCTGATGTATTATAAAAGTGTAAGGATGCCCTTACGCTCCCTTTAATACCTAAATAATCCATAAGCAAATGAGCACAGTGATGTCCTGCTCTTACATAAATATTATTTTCATTAAGATAAAGAGCTAAAGCATTATAATGCATGCCATTGACATTAAAAGAGAATAGAGGTAATTTATTTTTATCCTTCGTATTCCCTTGATAGTCTATGCCCAATTCTTCAAATACTTCATGCATTTCCTTAACTAATTCTTTTTCCTTATTCTCAATCATTTTTTCATTTTCTTTTATTATTTCCAAAGCTTTTCCTAAGCCCATAATCTCTGCTATACAAGGAGTACCTGGCTCAAATCCATGAGGTAATGGCTTAAGAGTATAATCTTGATAAGTAGCAGATATAACAGCACCTCCGCCTAAATAGCTTGGTGTTATGAATTCCGCTTTTTCTTTTCTTATAAGCAAAGCTCCTGCTCCATAAGGTCCTAAGCATTTATGAGAAGAAAAATAAAAAGCATCTATATTGCTGTGATCTAAATCTATAGATCTGTGACCTGCTAATTGAGCACCATCAACTACTATAAAATTTGCAACTTTATTAATATTGTTTATTTTTCCTATAACATTAGAAGCAGCCGTAATAACTGCAACATCATAACTTCGACCATCCAAACTTTCATAATCTAAATTCCATCCCTCATTGATTTTAAGGAAATCTATTATTGCATTTTCCTTTTTTGCTCTACGAAACCAAGGTAAATAGGAAGAATTATGTTCCTCCACGCTTATGAGTAAAGAGTTTAAAGGTCCAGCATAAGACATAGCCAATATGTTAGAGGCAAAAGTGCTATTAAAAGTAAAAACAACATAAAAATCATAAGCGTGAAAGTACTCTTGAATTTTCCCTCTTACTTCCTCAACCTTTTGAGTAACTTCTCTCCCTAAATCGTGCATTCCTCTACCAACATTACTACGTTTTATTGAATAATATTTGTTTATAATATTCAATACATCTCTAGGCATCAAAGATGTGGCAGCATTATCAAAATAAATTCCTTGTGGTTTTAAAATTTCCATAAAAAGTATTAGCTTTGCATATTATTTAAAAATTTAACGCCGCGGGCAGGATTTGAACCTGCGCTCCCTTAAGGGAAGTGGGTCTCGAGCCCACCGCCTTACCGGACTAGGCTACCGCGGCAACTCTACTCTTTAAAAAGCATCAAAAATATTTATAAAGATTACGGAAGTTAATATATATAGGTGGTAATATGATCGGAGAAGTAGGAGGAATATATAAAAGAATAAAAGAAACAACAAAAAACAGATATTCAAAGTTAGAAGAAACATATAAAGACATTAAAAGTAATATTAAAAAAACAGTTGCAGGAGCAATGATAGGATTGGCAGCTTTATATGGAGCCAACATTACGAATAAAGCAAAGGCAGCTGAAATATCAACATATATGCTACATTTTACTCCTTATGAACTGTATATTCCTTCAGACGATAGAGGAATATGGGAAAATGTATGGTATATAGGTCCTGGTGTCACTATCAAAGATGCAGAAATATATGATTTACCAGAAAGTTATAGAGACAAACTAAATCTTGTGGATGCAGTAGACGTTAGAAGAGAAGGAGCATTTGACATAGCATATTACCCAGAAGAAGACGAAATAAGAATTTTTCCCAAAAACGGCGACACTTACAATCCTGGCGACGACTTCAATATAGTACGTTGGTTAGTAGACATATACAATCCTCAAACTTATGTTGATGAAGATGGAAAAACACGACTACGTTTTCAAGAATTCCCTTATAGCATATATGCAAAATATCCTGGCGATGAAGACTGGAGAGAAGTTACAGGAGAAATTCCATTACCTTTACCAGAAGAAGAAACAACACCTGTACCAGAACCATCAACATTTCTACTTATAGGTTCGGGAATAATAATAGTGGCTTACTCTGCAAAAAAAAGAAAAAATAAATAAGTCTTTACCCATTATTTATATATATGAGGCTGCTCCTTATAACTTTCAGTTTCCTATTGCTTAGTATGATCTTTCCTGCACATGCAACTACAACAATAACAAACGAAACGGATTATATAGAACCTTCTATTTCTTTTAAACATGAAGAACAAATAAATATAACTACAGAGATAAAAGAACAAATTTCCGGGAACTTAGAGGCAAAATATGAATTTTCAACACTCCAACCATTATCAATAAAACAAGCTATATGTGTTTTTTATGTAGATGACCAAAAATATATATCTTCAGCCTCTGTAAACTACGTCTCAAATACTATAGAATGTAATTACGAGGATTCGGGCTTTTATACTATAAACAAGATGGAGCTGATATTTAATGCTTCACATAACTCTACATTCATGCAAAATATATCAATTCATGCATCCGCAGTATATTACGGCAATATTCAGCTTTTTTCGTCTATTACTTCCCTTAACCTGCTTGTTCCCGCTATAACTATTGAAAATGTAAGTTTAAATTTATGGAATAATAAAGAAAGAGTAAATCCGTACGTATATGTGGGAGATATAATAAACTTAAGTCTACACGTTAAAAATAAAGGATATGGTCGAGCTTTTGAAAATAAAATTATATTTAAAGAAATACCTGATAACACTCAAATATTAAAAAATTTAAGTATCCTGGTAAATTCTTGGGATTACAATAAAGATATAAAAGATTACGCATTACTAAGTTTTAACGAAACAGGAAGTATATCTTTAAAAATATATTTAGAAGATTGTACGGGTAAAATTAATATTACCTATCCTATAAATATCACAATTTTAAATCCTTATTTAGAAGAAGATCCTTACAATCCTTCTAAAATTGAACAAAATGTCCCCACATTACTAAAATTTCATTTATACAATAACGCTACACCTATTAAGAATATAACTATTAAAGTAACTTACAAAAATTCTTCTACTTTATCCTTAGAAACAAAAACCTTGCAAATACAACCAGTTATGCTTTCTTACAATCTTGATCCTTATCCTCACACTATTCTTACATTTCCTTTAAAGGCATATTCCCCGTTCCCTCATAATTTCACGATAACAATAAATGTAGGAAAAAACATAACTTTAAACTTTACAAAAGAAACTTACCCATCCATTCCAAAAATAGATATAGAACCTGATATTCATTATATCTTATCAAATCAGACATTGAACATCACATTCAATATTACTGCAAATAAAGGAGATTTAGTTAATCTCAATATAAGTCTGACATCTCATAATTCTTCTCTATTAAATATTACTTCCTTACCCACTCACACAAAAGATCTACTTTTATTAGATAATCAAACTATAAATTTATCCTGGGAAGTACACACAAGTGCTAGAGGGCTACTTTCTCTAACATTGTCTTTAAACTACTATAATCAAAGTTATGAAAGAAATTATCTATTTGAAATAGTGGAGCCATTTGTTAATAAGCCCTATGATGAATACTCTTTTAATGCTCCTTCTTTTTTAAATATACATATCATAGGTAATACGTCTCCAATTCTCTCCATAAAATTAGAGCACCCTTATATTACTATATCCTCAATTAACCTTTCTAAATCGACTGATTCTAAAGAATGTTTATCTAATCAACATCTTGCTAAAACAATAAATATTGCTCATAGTACTTATCAAGCTAATATTAGTTATGATCAAGGAGAGGTTAATGAAATGCCTGTATATGCTATTGACAACAATATTGACACTTATTGGTTAGCACAATCTTCTCCTTCTGTTAAAGCTATTCTTAACATTTCATTTAATGACACTTATTATATAGGCGCTATAAACCTTCTTGCAAAATCATATTTTTCTCCCTCTACTTTATTTTTATGGTACCATACAGATAATATATGGAAACCTCTATACTCTATTTTAAGTGACCAAGCAAAAATATTAATCAGTACAACAAAAGATTGGCATAATATTACACTTCTCCCAATAAAAACAGATGCTATATCTTTAATTGTGGATACTCTTAATATTTTAACATTAGTTTACGACATTCAAGTTTTAACTTATGGAAAGGAATATATAGAACCCTGTTATATTTATTCCATACCTCTGCCTACTAATACCTCAGGCAAGAACATAGTAAATATAACTATAATCACAAATAAAAGTGTAAACAGAATAAAGCACGAATATAACGTATCTTACGGAGTGCCTATTTTAAATCAATTATCAGATCCTGTAATAATATATAAAAATGACATACAAACTCTAAAAATAAATGTTAGTGCACATAAGGGGGATATTGCTAACATTACTTTTATTATACTTTCTTCTAATAATTCTATTATCAATATTACAAATTACACTTTCTTTTTGGAGTTTCTAAAAAATAAAGAATCTCAGTGGATAATATGGAATATCTCTACCCCTACTATGCCTCAGGAATCATTAAGTACCAATATTACTGTATTAGCGTATAAAGGAAACAAAGTTATTTCTAATAAAACTTATTTGATCACAGTTATTCAAAATGATACTTTCACACCAAACATTACCGGAATTTACTTTTTAAATAAAATTGTAAATCTAGCCCAACCCCTTAACCTGCTTGTTGAACTTGAAGAAAACACTTACATTGATAAAATAATAGTTTCATGTCACAATACGAATAAAACTCAAAAAATAAAAGAGAAATTTTCACAAAATATTAAGAACATTACAATAAAAATACCAGGAGAATGTTTTACTTCTATTCCTAATGCAACTTTTAAAATTTATGTTTATGATTTGTTAAACTTTAATTTTACCCCTACATTATCAATAAATACTACCTCTATACTTTATGCAAAAGCAGATCTTAAAAGCATATACAATAAAGGGGAAAAAATAAAGTTTAACATACACTTTTATAATGGAGATAAAGTGCCTGTTTTTAACTACACTTTGTACTTCCTAAATCATACCGAAAAAGGTATAAATTACGAAAATTTCACATTAAATATCCCTTCTAACGTATCTGATGGAACCTACTTTTTTAATTTGAGTTTTAGTTACGAGAATAATAGTGGTTATAAAGAAGGGGTGATTAATGTAACATCTACTCTTTATGCTTTATCCGTAATTCCAGATCCTTATAGTATTTATTCACCCTTAGAAGACATAGGTATAATTTATATTCAAGTAAAAAATGCTAGAAATGAAACAATATCTTATGGTGTGGATGCAAACATAACTTGTTTAAACTCCTCCTTAAACATACATGTAATACCCTTAAACTTAACAAAGGTGCCTGGATATGGAGAGGTTTTAAGTGCTTTATCCGGAAATTGTTTCGCACCTTCTGATTACAACAAAATATTCTATTTAGATTTATCTATCCGTGATAAGTATAATAATTATCATTTGGGAAGCATACCTTTACAAACTCTAAAAACCATTATTTCCTCATCTTCCTCTTCTTCATCATCTTCCTCTTCCTCTCCTTCTTCTTTCTCTTTTTCTTCTCCACCGCAACATCCTGTAAAAACATATCAAAAACCTTCATTGGATATAAGCTTTGAACCTCGCTTATTCATAGTGACACAAGGAGAAAACGCGTCTTTCAAAATAAAAATAAGAAATCTTGATGATACGATCTATAATTTAAGCATAGACATATTCCAAGATTCTTATGATTTCAATATTTCTCCTAAAAAAATAATGAAAATAATAAGAAAGAAAGATGAATTTGTATTAAATATAACTACATTCCTCACTACCAAACCTGAATCAAAAAATTTAATGTTTAAATTCTTTGTAAATGGTAGCATAATTAAAGAAGAAAGATATTCGTTCATAGTATCCGGAAATGTTTATGTAAGAACTGTGGAGTCGTTAAATGAATTAATAAAAAAAGTGAAAAGTTATTTAGCATATTATAAATCAAAAGGACTTAATACAAAAAATTATGAAAACAAAATTAAAGAAATAGAAGAAATACATAATAAACTCGTTGAGGCAGTGAATTCCAACAACATGAAAGACCTTATGACGTATCAAGCAAATCTCACAGAATTAATAAAAGAGATAGATAAAGAAGATAAAGGACTAAGATTTAAAGCTTTATTAAAAGCCCATCTAAAAGAAATCTTCTTCATCTCCTTCATGACAGGAATAGGAATAGCAATATTAATAATTTTCATATTCCCTTATTTTTACTATTTATTTCAAATTAAGAAATATGAATTTCTAATAAATAGATATGTACAAAATAAAATTTCATTACAAAAACAATATTTCCTAAGAAAAATAGATGAAGTCACCTTTAGGAGAACTATTGAAAAGGAGCATGAAAAACTTATAGATGCAAAAAACATGCTTCATAGATATAAAGAAAAAATAAACAATTACGGAAAAGTTTTGGAAATGTCTTGGATAAAAAAACTCGTAGTGAAAATTAACAATCCCTAACAAACTTATAAGTTCCACATTCTGTTGCAACTATAACCTTATACTTCTCTCCTTCTAAGCAATAGAATGAGCAGTTATCTGGAGAGAAAGCATAATATGCTATGCCTAAAGGTGAGATATAAGAGTTGTTAAG
>WAPH01000022.1 GCA_015520895.1 Nanobdellati archaeon
GATTTTAGCAATGATGCTACCTCTGATTACGATATGAGAATTATTCTGAACGGAGATAATGAGCTCAAAGTTACAGGAGGTAATTTAAGAGCTGATGGTTTGTGTCTAAGTGACGGGTGCAAAACAGCATGGAGTCAGGTTGGTGGAGGAACAATAACTTGTATAGATGTTCCTTCATCCGGGATGAATGCTGGTATATTTACTTGTATTGCTTCTTGTCCTTCTGGTTATATTGTAACAGGAGGTGGTTGTGCCACACATTATATCTATGCTAACTCAGAGATAATCTTTTCCAGAGCAATAGGAAATTCTTGGATGTGTAAAGGAGATGGAGATGCAGATTGGGATGAAAAGGTTTATTGTTATGCAAGATGTTGTAAACTAGCTTAATTTATTGATTAAACCTGTTTTTTATACTCTTTACACCAATTCCTTACAGGACATTCTTCGCATCTCGGGTTTTTAGGCAAGCAAACCGTTTGCCCAAAACCAACCATTGCTTTGTTAAGTTCGTTCCATAACTTCTTAGGTATCGCAACATATAATTGTTGCTCAGTTTCTTCTGGTTTAGCAGCATTCACCCACCCTAGTCGATTGGATATGCGGTGTACATGTGTGTCTACACCTATAACGTCTTTACCGCAAATATCTGCAAGTACGACATTAGCTATTTTCCTACCTATACCCGGTAAGGAAATAAGCTTTTCATAATCACATGGTACCTCGTTACGTTTAAGCTTAGAAGCTATGGCTTTAAGATACCTGACCTTTTGCTTATGGAATCCAATACCTCGCAAAATCTCTGCCATCTTATTATTTTCAATTTGCTTTATACATTCCCATGAATTGCACAGCTTTTCAATTTTCTTGACAGCTTTCAATGTTGTCTCATCATGCGTTCTTGAACTAAGAACTACAAAAATAAATCTTAGCCACGGTTTATTTTTAAGATAGGATGCTGCTTGATAAACGGGGGCATTTCTTTTTAAGGCTTCTTTCTTCATTAACATCGCAACTTTAACGTACGTATCCCTTTCCATATGGTATCCTCGCTACTATATCTTCATCTTTTATGTTTTTAAGCTTTTTACCTAGTTGGTTCTCAAATCTATCTTTAATCTTCTTTATAAGCTCCTTAGCAGGTATAGGACCAGGAGTAATCACAACACGAGGTTTGTAGTTAATGTATTTTATTAGTGGACCCGACTTTAACCCTTCCTCATCAATAATTAATGCCATCTCTAGAGGTAACTTGTAAATGTGACGTTTACCTCTTATCATAAACATTCCCTTTCCTATATACTCCCCTGATGGTGCTTCTTTAGATACTTGCTCAGGATAAACATAAAACACTTCACCATAAGAAATCTCTGCTTTCCACAACTTACTAAAGCAAAGTGTGAACTGAGCACATTCTAAAATATCTTGATCTTTAGCTTTTTCCTTTCCTTCTTTCAACAGAGCAAAAGGGGAGCCAGGTTCTAAACTATGAAATACTAAATCATTATTATGCATGTACTTCTTGATAAGTACTTCGTTCGTTGAGGCATCTTTAGCAGCTACACAGAGCAACTTATTAGAGGTAAAAAACCACCTAAATTTCTCATACCATGCAGCTTTCTTCTTAACCTTGCCTTTGCTTTCGGGTTGCTCTATCCTTATTGTCTCAGCTTTCTGCTTTAAATTTTCAAGTTTCCTTTCTAAATCTTTTAATCTCTGCTTAAACCTCTTAATTCTCTCATACACTAAATTTATGTTTTGATAAACATTTAACTCATAATTTATTTTTATACTTTTTCCCTCTATCAACAATCTTAAATTCTTGCTCTCGTAATTAATCTCAACATCTTCTCTGCTTTCTCCTTCCAATGCTTCTTTTCTTGCACGCTCGATCTCATGGGCATGTATGCTCATAAACTCAGCTAAATCTTCCTCTTCAATTATCTTTTTTTTCAGTTCTTCTATTGCCTTTTTAATATTTTCAATATCTCTTTCCACCTTGCTTTTTTTTTCTTCCTTTTGTCTAATCTCTTCTTCTTCAATTACAAGTAATTCCTTCAGGTAGCGATTTTCCAACACTTCATTGATTGAAGGAACTTGAAATTCATACATTTCCTTTATCTTTTCATAAAGGCATAAAAGCTTCTCTTTACTTACATATCTGATTTTCTCTTTCTCCTCTATATTACATTCATCTTCTGCTTTTATAACTACATCACGTGGTATGCCAAAACGCCTTATAATTTCTCTGGTAATAATTTCATCTTTTTGATTCGTAACCATTTGAATAAACTCTTCTTTATTTGTTTTTAAAATATTAAGAGGATGTTCAATCTCTTCATAAACTTTACGAATCTTGAGTATTCTGTCTTTCCATTCTTTTGGTTCCATTACTACAAGTATTCTCTTACTTTCTTTGTCTACAAGAAGAATATTTCCTCTATTTCCGAAAAGTTCGCTAATAAACAAAACATCTTCGAATTCTAGGACTAAAACTCTATCAAGCTCCTGCATATAAACATCAAGAATTTTTTTTCTTAAAAGATATTTTCTTAGGCGCATTACGAAACTTGGAGGATAGGTAGGTTTCTTAATATTCTTAGTGGTTATAAAAACTTTATCCTTTCCAACTATTAATTGAAATTTTTCTCCTCCTTTATATATGCGAAATATTATGTTGTCATTTATTTGCCATATTTTCTCTATCTTACCTTCTTTAACCTTTTCTTTATTTTCTTTAAGCCATTGATATAATTCATATGATGTTAGTTCCATGTTGATAAAAAAGAGTTAAATTTTTAAATATTTATATATATTATTATTCTGAGGTGGTAACTCAATGAACCTTAATTTTAATAGGTTTTTAATGTTTGAAATAGAGAAAGTTGATGAAAAGAAAGGTATAGAAAAAGAAGTTTTTGTTATAGACAATCCTTTGGCTAATAGTTTTAAAGTGAGTAACGGTAAGGTAACTGCCTACATCTATTTTGGGGAAGAGGATATAGAGATCTTTGTTATGGATGAAAAAAATAATTCTTTGAAGAAAATTACCACTAAAATTTAAAGACTATATCCATTTATAGTATATAAACCGTTTGTTTCTAACAGGGTATGAACAATAGCTAATTCTAATGCTTTATCAAAATCATTAGGTCTCTTGAGAAGTTCTATAGCTATTAAACAATGATGTACATCTGCTTTATCTAGTACTTTGTGAATTATTTTTTTAGATCTGTTAACAAAATTAGGTATCTCATCTTCATGAAGTTCGAAGCTTTCTGCGAGGGTTATACTTAAAAGCTTTCTTCCTACGGTTTTAGTTGCAGGTACAAGAGTTACTCTGATTGATGAGGAAGGATCTGTTGCACTACCTGCTTGCATCACTGTATTTTCTATTAATTTAGCTTCTCTTATCTTTATTTCTTCTACTCTTAGTTCTTTTAATCTTTCTTTTATTACAGCATATTTTGATAGTTCACATTCTACCTGTAATTCTCGTGAGATGATAGAAACATTTTTGGCCCCTACTTCTAATAACGTATGAACGACCTTTTCAGAATCAAAGTTGGTTGGTAGTATACCTGTAATTTTGACAAGTCTATTTTTATACATATTGTTGTAGGTGTATCAAAATCTTTAAAAAATTTAATTTTATCATTAAATAAGTAGTTTGAGGTGAACTGTATATGCAACATTATACTAAATATGAAAGAGCAAGGATTATTAGTGCAAGAGCATTACAGATTTCAATGGGCGCACCACCTTTAATAAAGATCTCTGATTATTTAGATCCTATAGAAATTGCCAAGATGGAATTTGAGAAGGATGTTATTCCTATTGATGTTGTGAGGTAAAAGGAATGTATAAGCCTCAGCGTCTTTATAAAGAAGTTTTGCGAGTTAATGTGGTTAGATCAAGGAATCCTGAAATAAATTATATTGTTGTATCAGATCCTTTTGAATCTTTTAAACTTCGAGATACTTTAGGATCTTTTCTCTTAACAAAAGGGTGTAAGTTATTATCTCGAGGAGGTGCTGGCGGGACATATAAAGAAATTTATTCGTTAAAATCTTCTAAGGATTTAAGAATAACTTTGGTTGTACATAAATATTTAAAGAATGACGTGCAAAGAACTCTTCCAGTTTATTTGCTGAACATTAATATAAAGTACCAGAATTTAAAAGATACAGAACCTTTTATAAATTATGTCGAAGGATTTTTTGAAAGAGTAAATCAGTCTTATGAGATTTATTAAATTTTTAAAATTAACAAATCTTTATAATGTGTGATTAATCAGTAAAATAAGAAGGGTCCCGTGGCTCAGCTGGCAGAGCGCCGGTCTTATAAGACATCGTGAGCTACAAAAAAATCTTAAAGCTCACGGTTATCGAAGCGAGCCGGAGGTCGAGGGTTCGAATCCCTCCGGGACCACTTTATACTTTACGAATCCCTTAAATTGAAAATCGATATTTATAAAGCAAATGATATGTTAAAATAATATAGTTAAAGTTAAATATATATACTTTATTTCCTTATAATATATTATGGCATCCAAAACCATAAGATTAGGCATAATAACAATAACCTTAACACTAATAAGCCTGGCAATATATGCTTTTGCTTTAAACACATCATTACCCTGGCATCCATTACAACAAATAGTAAGAGATCCTACTTCCCCTACACCTACGTCTTTAGATGAAAACAATAATGGAAGAATAGACCCCGGGATAATAGAGGATACATTACAAGA
>WAPH01000023.1 GCA_015520895.1 Nanobdellati archaeon
AAGTAATAGGGCCAATAATTTTGCAGTTATTGTTTTTAAAAAAGTAAAGGAGTATGAATTGTTGCTAATATGTAATGATACTAGATAGGATATAAAAAGAATTAATAAAGTATAAAAAAATTTTTTAACTTGCAATAAACTCCTTTCCTTTTTTCTTTCTAAAATTTTCATCTTCCTCTACCAATAAAGGTTCCTCGTTTAAGTCCTCTTTGCTAACTTTTTTATATTCTGTCATTTTATCCCCCTCATTATTTATTATTATGAACTAATACCTTTATATAATTTTGTATTTATCATTAATTTATGGACTTTGAGAGTGCTTGTAATTTTATGGAACAGCTTGCTTCTACGACTTCCAAATTGGAGAAAATACAGATAACTAAAAATATGTTAAGAAATGCGAGGAATGATGAAGAACTTAAAGCAATAATACTGCTCCTTCAAGGAAGGCAATATCCTGATTATATTAATAAAGAGACAGGGGTAAGTACTAACCTTTTAATAAAGGCCATGGTTAAGGCTTATGGTTATGATGAGAAGCATATCGAAGAAAAATGGAAAAAAACAGGGGATTTAGGATTGGTAAGTGAAGAATTGGCAAAAACCAAAAAGCAAAGAATGCTTTTAACACAAAAACTTGATTTAATTTATGTTTTACAAACTTTGCAAAAGCTAAGTGAGTTGGAAGGAGAGGGTAGTATAGATAAAAAGATATCTCTGATAGCAGGATTGCTTATTAACGCTAAATCTCTTGAGGCTAAATATATTACACGATGGATTCTAGGGGATTTAAGGATAGGTGTTGCTGAAGGAATAATAAGAGAAAGTATTGTTGCAGCATTTTTTGTTCAAGTTTTCTGGCAAGAACTTTTTAATTCCTCGTTATCATCGGATAACTTGCTAAATCTAGCATTAAAGTATTGGAAGGGATTAAAGTTAATTGTGGGAAAAGAAGTGATATTGTCTAACCCTCACATTAATCTTATAAAAAGGATTGCAGGAGATGTTAGAATTATAAAGGAAGAAGAGATTAAAAAGTTTTCTTCATTTCATTATACCTCTTTAGATGCAGATATATTGATTGTTAGTAGTAATGATTTAGGCAATTATTTGAGAGAATATTTATCTAAGCTTGTGGAAACAGCATATAGTTTAATTAATGATATGCCTGAAATCGCGGTAATTGCTAAAAACAAAGGTGAAGAAGGCTTAAAAGATGTTAAACCTATTATTTTTAGACCTATAAGGGTAATGTTGGCTCAAAGAGTTTCAAGTATTGAAGAAGCTTTTAAATTATTAGGTAAGGTGGTTGCGTGGGAATATAAGTTTGATGGTTTTCGCACACAAATACATAAGAAAGGCAATGATGTAAGAATATTTACTCGGAGATTAGAAGATGTTACTAAGCAATTTCCTGATGTAGTGCAAGCAGTGAGGGAATGCGTAAAATGTAACGAATGTATAATAGAAGGAGAAACTATAGGATATGATAGGGAAACAGGAAAGTGGTTGCCTTTTCAAAAGATTTCTCGAAGAATAAAAAGGAAATACGATATAGAGGAGATGGTTAAAAAAATACCAGTAATGACTTTTCTTTTCGATATAGTTTATTTAGAAGGGGATAAGAAGATAGACTTTAAGTTTAAGGAGAGAAGAAGACTTCTAGAGAGTATAGTTGATGAGAAAGATAAGAAAATGATGTTGGCTAAACAGTTAATAACGAGTGATGTGGAGGAGGCTAAGAAGTTTTATAAGGAAGCACTGGATTTAGGGAACGAAGGTGTAATGGCAAAGAATTTAGAAGCTGCTTATGAGCCTGGTTTAAGGGTAGGACATATGTTAAAAATAAAACCAACTTTAGAGAACTTAGATTTAACTATTGTTGCTGCTGAATGGGGAGAAGGAAAAAGATCAGGAGTATTTAGTTCCTTTGAATTAGCTTGCTTGGATAAAGATACTGGTGAGTTTTTAACCATTGGTAAATTAGGCACAGGTATAAAAGAAAAGGTTGAAGCTGGCGGAATAACCTTTGAAGAACTTACGGAAATGCTTAAACCATACATTATTCGAGAAGAAGGTAAAAAAGTTTATGTTAAACCTTCAATTGTTGTAGAAGTAGCATATGAAGAAATCCAAAAATCTCCTACTTATACTTCAGGATTTGCTTTAAGATTTCCTAGACTTATTAGAGTTAGAGATGACAAAAGCGTTGATGAAATTGATGATATAGAAAGGATTAGCAGAATTTATGCTTTACAAAGATGTAGACTAAAACAACAAGATATAATGTAGCCCGCATGTAACACAGCATTTCATCGTTAGGCTTTGCAAACTCGTGCCGCTGACGGATGCGGGCTTTAATATACTTATTGGCAGTTTTCTTTTAAAAAGTTTGATTCTATGGCCTCACAATACTCCTTATTATTGGTAAGTAGGTAAAGTGTATAATAACAATTATCTTTTACACCTTTATTTTGAATTTTTCCACAATAATCACCGTTTTCTTCTGCTATGGCTTTCTCCCTATAATAATGATCTAAGCATACTATGTCTCCTTCACAAGATTCTTCATTTTTCTCGTAAACTGCATTAGCAACTCCTACTTTTATTTTACATTCTATGTTCTTACATTCTTGAACGCTAAAGGTTGTATAATCTTTAAGATTATATTCTTTTGAGTACTGGGAGTTAGAATTAGCAATAAGGTTATAAATATCAAACTTCTCTTTGTAGTTGTATAAAGTTACAGATGCTCCTAAAACTATGATTGCGAGAATACTCAGAACTGCTATAAAAATATGTTTGGTTTTAACACTTAATTCTTTCCTTTTAATTTTCCTTGCCATTTAATACACCTTCTATTTTTTGGTGGAGTTCTCTAAGTTTATTGTGTGGTAGTTTTATTTCAGCATCATCAAGTTGTAAGGTATAATCTGCATACAGACCTGGCCTTTTTTTTATGTTTATCTTAGACCATTTACTCAAAAATAAAACGTATCTTCTTAACATCTTACACCCCTTTATTTTATATATTTACTTAAACCTTTATATATTTTTTTAATTTCTTTTTGTAACTTATTACTTTTCCATAGATAATAATAAAGGGCCAAAAGACTTGTAAAATTTATAAGCAAGAAATAAGGATTGGACCACTTTATACCATTAAAAGCATAATTGCTTAAGGGCCATAAAAATCGAGTAGGGTTAAAATCCAAGGAGTGGGTAAAGATATCTATCGTAATATGAATCATACCCCCTATTATTTCTTTTTTTCTCAATGCTATAAAAAGAATTATCCATGTTATATAGGAGTGTGTAATAAGATACAAAGAGGAGGCTATTTTCACAACTAATATGCTTTTATCTCCCACTGCTAAACTAAATCTTAGCGGATCACTAAAAGGAAATTGAAAGGTTATTAGCAAGTAAATTATGTATAAAATTATTGGTAAAAAAGCAACAATGTCGGGGACCATACTAAATAGAGTTAACAAGTAAATATTCATCTTACGGCAATATTTGAAGAGTTTACATCCACCAAAAACCCACAAACCATGACTTATTGTATCCATGATCCTCACGGAAAACGGCAAATTTCACAATTGTTCCTTTTAAATATAATGATAATCATACTTTTATCAGGTGATATGTATGCGTGTTCGAAATCCCCTCGTGCGTAGAGAAGTGGAAAAAAGGTTTAGGGAGCTCTCCTCCCTCTATCCTTTTAAATCTTCTTTCACTCATAAAAATAATGAATTTCGTTCCCATTTTCAACTATCTCTAACTCATTTTTTATTCTAATGCTTCTTTTACTTTTTGTACAAAATATGGCTCTGGTAATGCTCCTTCAAAACTATGCTCTTCATTTATCACTATTTTTGGAACAGCCATTACTTTATACTTGTTGGCCAATTCTTCAAATTCCATGGCCTCTATCATATCTCCTCTTATTTTTGGATTCTCTATTGCCATTTGATGGGCCATTAATACTGCTCGTGGACAATGAGGACATGTTGGGGTAACAAATATTTGTAAATGCACATCTTTATCTATTCCTTTGATTATTTCTTTAGTTTGAGGAGAAAGATGACTGTGGCCATGAGATATCATAAATATACTTTCTACTAAAGAGATAAATTCATAGCCGCTAGGAATTCCATAGAATCTGACGTTATAATGCGGATGCTTTTCGCCTGTAATAATTAGTAAAGGATATTTATCTACTTCATATTCCTTTATTTTTTCAGCGTCTTTTTGTGCATCGTATTTTTCCACAACTATTTTTCCTTCGCTAAGTTTTTCTAAAGTAGTCACTATTTCTTCTATTTCTTTACAATACATACATCCTTCTCCGCCTACAAAAATTATCTTAACAGAACCTTCTAATTTTTCTTTAAAATCCTTTTTCAAATGTTCTTGTGTTTTTTCATCTATAAGACTCATGTTTACTCACCTTTTAAATATTAGAAGAAATTAGTTTTAAAAAATTAATGAACGATAATTAGGATTAATGACCCAGGATGTAGCATTAAGCTGAACATAAGAAGGGTGAGGCGATCAATATGGCAAAAGGCGCATACCATTATATAGCTGAATTATGGAAGAGACCTTATGACTCTTTACGTGATATCTTAAAGGAAAGGTTTATTAGATGGAGAAAAGAAGATGTTGTAGTAAGGATAGATAAGCCAACAAGATTAGACAGAGCAAGGGCTTTAGGATATAAAGCCAAGCCAGGAGTTGTTATAGCAAGAGTGAGAGTTAAGAAAGGAGGAAGAGATAGGCCTAAAATAAGAAAGGGAAGAAGGCCTAAGAGAGCTGGTCACTTGTTCTTTACTCCTTCTAAATCTTTACAGCAACAAGCAGAAGAAAAAGCAGCAAAGAAATTCCCTAACTTAGAAGTATTAAATTCTTATTATGTGGGGGAAGATGGAGTTTACAAATGGTTTGAGGTTATTATGTTAGATCCTCATCACCCTGCTATTGTTAAGGATAAGGAGTTAGGGTGGATAGCAAGTAAGAAACATCAAGGAAGAGTATTTAGAGGGTTAACTTCTTCTGGGAAAAAATCCCGAGGTTTGAAATTTTAATCTTTACTTTTCCTTTTAATTTTAAAATTCTGCTGCTATGCTTTCTATTATCCCAGAGAACATAGTAGATACTAGAATAAAAGATATTATGTAAATAATAGTACCTATAATAACTACTTTCCACGTTTCTGCTTTTTCTTTAATCTCATCAAAACCCCAATTAATTCTACTAATGAATATTCCCAATAACACTAACATTTCAACTACATAAATACCGATAATTAATTGAGTAATTGGAGCAGGAACTGCGTTTTCAACACTAAATATAAAATTACCTCCTATCCCTACTGCCACTTCGTTACCTCCTTGTAAAGTAAGTTGTTGTTGTAATTGCGCATACATTCCTGACATTTTTAATAAAAGAAGAAGTATAAGTTTACTTACACCTACTATTACCCCTCCAATAATAGGTATTAAAACATATGCATTAAATTTCATACTTGAAAGGGTAGAGCTAAGTAAATCGTTAATTTTTTCTTGTGTGGTTCTTATGCTTCTTAAATATCTTGATATAGTTATCATGGTTAGTGCTGCGGCTTCACTACCTTTGTTTATCGCTTCGCTTACTATATTCATAATACTGCTGATTAAGGATGAAGGATAGAATTTTATAGCACCTCTTTGCTTATTAAAAATAGCTTCTTTAAAATTCATTCCATGAAGAGACATATTTTCCATAATGATGTTAAAAAAATTAGCGATCCTTAGACCTCTCATATCTGCTGAGCTTTTTTCTAAAGCTTTCTCAATTGGTAGATTACTTGCTGTTGCGTTTCCTAATGCAAATAGTGCTTCTTCAAACTCTTTCTCTACCTGTTCTATATTTTCCCTAATTTTTATTTTTTGAAATACGTCTAAATAGAATTTGGCTGCAATTATTAGTGCTAAAACAAGAACGATTAATACTGATATAAAAGTTGTAAAATTAGAGTTTTTATCTAGTATATAGAATTGCCAGAATATAAGAAGTAGTAAAAAAAGTAGGGTCCCTCCAATACTGAAAACTACCAGATTTGTAGATATTTCTTTACCTTTATAAAAGAATTTATGTGGTTTTGGTAGTGAGGGGTGCATACTAATATCTACTTTTCCTAGAGTTGAAGGTCTTTTTTCCAATGTTTGTGTTATAAAAAACCAGAGAATTATAGGAAGCATAACGTCATAAAAGAGGAAGAGATAAAATGTTAGATTAGTGAGTTTTTCACTAAGCATAATAGTTAGAATAGGCAGCACTACCATACCTAATACAGGCAATAAAATACCTATTACATGTATTACTTGCACAGGTAATTCTAATGCTCTGCTATAACCTTTCATTCGTTCATCAGAAGAAACAAGTATAACATCTAAAGCTTTGTCTAATATAGCTTCTTTTCTTTCATAACTACTTTCAACTAAAGCTTCTTTTATAAGATAAATGGCTTGAGTGAATTCTTTTAGATAGTCTCTCCATTGTTCTCCGTAGTGTGCTAAAGCTTCATCAATAGTTTTATATTCCCCTATTTCGACTTTCCACAATAACTCTTTAAGATCATCAGCTATTTTCCCTTTCATATGTTGAGATGCATATCTTACAGCTCCTTCTAAATTACCTGAATTACGAAGATACATTATCATATATAAAGTAGCCATCATTAAGTCACTACCGTATTTTACACGATTAATGGCTGATTTTATTGAAGGATATCTGTATATGTAGTAAGCAAAAGGCATACCTAGAAGAAGCGGAAGGTGTTTTACAACTAAAGGTATGTTTTTAAAAGGTAAGAAAGAAAATATTAAGTAAAAAATACCCCATAACCCTAAAGTTAGTCCTATAACCAACACAAAACTATTAAGAACGTCATCTTCTTTAATGTTTAGATTAGCGAATAGAATATCTTTATGTAATTTTTTTCTATCTTTTTCGGATAATTTTAATCCCAATATTCGAGAAAAATGACATAATTTTTCATACCAATTTTTAGGTTTATTCATTTCTTCTCTTTCTTTTATAAATCTCTGATATTCTCTCGAGGAAAACATTGGTTTTTCTTGTTCTTCTTTTGTTATTACTTCTCCATAGGATTTTAATAGCTCATCGATTTTTTCTTTATTTAACTCCACCTTAATCTAACCTCTTTGTTTACCCAATCTTTCCATAAATTATAAACTCTATTATAATCTAATTCTCCATGCTCTTCCATTACTTCTTCAACGAACACGTGGAATTTTTCGTTAGATGCAACAACAAAATCTGCTTCTAATATTTCATTGTTATTCGTTTTGTTACTAAGATTAACTAAATACTCTTTCATTTTTGCTCTTAGAAGTATGTTGTCCCATACAGCTTCCCAGTCATTATGGAATTGTTTTACTCTTTTAGCAATTTCATTTAGTATAAAACTTTCCCCATTAAGTAGTGTTTCAGTAGGTTCTAAATCATCTTTTTTAGCGTTATAGTCCATTAGTTTAACAAATCCTTTTTCTTTTAGAGGGTCATTATCCCATTCTTTTCTTACTTCTGTGATTTCTACCACTCTTCTAAACATCTTCATCCCGTCTGCTGACTTTATTTTATTAGCAATAATGATGATATCTGTTGCTTTAAAACTCGTTTTTGGTACTCCTAAATCATTCACTACTCTATCAAATACACCATAGGGAGAATCACCATGAATAGTTCCTGCAACCACATTGGCTAGAGCCCCTATCCTCATGGATTCGTAAAGGGCTTTGGCTTCTACGCTTCTTACCTCTCCTACTATCAAACAACTATCTCCTAATCTAAGAGATGTTCTTATAGCTTCGTCTGCAGGCATTTCATTTTGAGATTGGCTTAGTGCAGATCTTGCTTTTAATCTTTCAATGTTATACCCTAGATTTATGTAATACTCCAAAGGTAATTCTAGAGTATCTTCTACACTTACAATTCTATATTTTCTCATTATTTCTGAGATTAGAGATCCTAAAAGCGACGATTTTCCTGTTCCTCGCGTACCTGCTATTAATATAGTTCTTGCTCCATCCACTATAAAACTTATAAGTCCTGCTGCTAAGGGATTAAGCATTCTATGTTTTATAAAGAGTGGTAAGGTCCATGGTCTGTCTCTATGTCTTCTAAACGCAAATGCTAACCCATCTGGTGATAAATTTCGAGTGATAGCAGCTATTCTTGCACGTGCACCTCTTACTTCTATTTCTGTATCTAATACAGGAGAGCTTTCGTCTAATGGTCGGCCAGATTCTATTCTAAATCGAGTTGCCCATGCTTCTACATCTTCGTAAGTTGGTACAAGGTTTGTTTCGCATTCTCCATATACTCCGTGATTAACAAAAATAGGGTTCTTTCCCACAGGCGCATTGATATAGAAATCCTGAATATTCTCGTCTTGTAAAAGCAGTTCTATTATTCCGTAACCTGCTGTGTATCTTACTAGTATCTTCGATAATAGCGTTAATTCTTGCGATTTAATAGGATATTGCATTCTTTCTGCTATTTCTAATATCAAATCTCGTCCTATATTGTAAAAAACTTCTCTCATTCTTTCAGGATCAGCGAAATCACTTTTTTTGGGCTTGTGTTCTGAAAGATACCTTCTAGCAACATCTAATATCTCGTACAATTTTTCGTTTAGATTGAATTCTGCAGGTATAATATGATAAAAAAATAAAGCTTTGTCTTTTAATTTGTATATTTCTACTTTTCCGTCTTCTATTTCGTACTCATTAACTTTCTCTCCATTTTGCGGAGGTAGTATGCTATAACGAGTGAGCATAAAATTTGGTCTAATGATAGGGTGAAATAGCTCTCTATAAATACTTCTATCTCCTATTTTATACCCTATAAGTTTGTCTTTTATCGAATTAATTAATTTAGTTCCTTCTAATGCTTTTTGCAAAGGTAAAAGAGCATAATTTAAATAATGTGCTATGCTTTTTTTTAATTTATCCTCCGTAGTAACTTTATAAATTGCTTTTTGTTTTATTATTTCATGAGACAGCTCTACATATGCGCCGATAGGATCTCTTCTTAAATCACTTAACATAATTTTTTGAAGAAAGCCCAATCTTGACTCTACTTTCTCATCTTTAAAAGGTGTTACTTTATCTAAACTTATAATTCTCTCTATTTTAACAAATTTGTGAAGAAGATGTGCAATTTCTTTCAATAGCATGACTTGATCATAATCATAAATGAAATCTCTTGATTGTCTTAATACTATTGTTGTGGCTTTTGGGTATTGCATAAGTGCATCTATTGCTATGCTCATCCATATTTCATAGTCTTCTAACGATGCAGGAAATAAATGTTTCGTACAATCTATTAATATAGTATTTGTTTGCGGGTTGTACGAGATTAAAGATTGCCGTGTTTGCTCAACCATAAACTATATATTGTTTGGGTGATTATATAAATATTATGACTTCAAAAGGCATGTCTTCTGCTATTAGAATTATAGTTACTATTATAGTATTATTGGTAGTGGCTTTAGCTTTGTTAGTTGCAGTAACTGGCAGTGTAGGCGATTTAACTTCTAAAACGAAGGAGGTAGTTAATAAAATTTTAGGTGGAAGTAAAGATAATGAAGGTTCTACTTTTGATAACGGAGAAATAAACAATTTAATAAATGATATTAAAAATAATTGATATTAAAAATAATGTAGATCAATTTTTAATCTTCTGTACTACCTATAATGGTTATGAGTGTTATTAAAAATACGATTACTAAAAATACTCCTAAATATTGCGGATTTATAAATACCCAAAATATGTCAAAGACTCTACCAATTGTATTGTAAAATAAAACTAACACTACTAAAAATACTATTACTAATACAGCCCATGCTATGCCTGATAACTCTTTTACATACCTTATATCATTACCTTCTTTTTTTTCTTTCTCTGTATAAAATAGATCCCATAGAGGTACTCCAAAAGCTGACATGGCTATTGGAATTAGCATAAGAAATAATACAAAAGCACCCCACTGAGTTAATAGTTCTGCTAATAAATTACCAATTGTGCGAGAAGGTGGATAATAATACATGATCAAGAATGCCATGGACATAGAAATTATCAGATTTATTTTTCTGCTGTCTTTTTGTGATGATGTAACTGGTCTATTAGCTTTATCACTTTGTGATGAAGCAATATTAGTTCCTTTGCCGAAAAGATCTACTCTTTCTAATAAACCGAATATTATTGCGAAATAAAGCATAAAAGGTAATAAATAATCAAAGAATCCTACTCTTTCTGCAACTTCCAAAAACTCTCCGAAATAAGTGTATGCCACTTTAATCACCTTATTGTTGTATGTATTCGGCAGGTATGCTAATAGAACCGCAATCTTTGAGGATTATTTTTATTTCTTCTATAGGGTAAGGCGTATTAACTTTAAAATCAAAATATTTTTTATCTCCTTTTTCTAAATACATTGACATATTCGCTTCATATGCATATCCTTTAATGTTATAAACTTTAGCCTTTGTTATATATGCATCTTCCTCTCCTACGTTCTCTAAATACATCGTTGTTACATTTTCTGCTGTAATGTTAAATGTGACATTTTCGAAGTTAATTGCTATGTTACTACAGTAATCTGCGGTTTTAATACTTTCCTCGGATTCGTCTACTTTCTCTTTTACTAACCCCGAATACCAATGAGCGTAAAGTAATCCTATACCTACAGTAATAACTACAAGTAAAACAGCACTAATAAATATGCTTGCACCTTTGCGATAATTATAATGCACTTATTTCACCTGTATTATGGTGCTTATAGGCGTATCTAATTTGTTCCACCCGCCATATGGTTTTATTATTCTTGCAGTTATTCCTGAACACGATGTATAAAACACTACTTTGTCTAAATCGTTCTCATTAGTTATGCCTAATTTTTGTGCTAAGGATGTTATGTTTATATCTACGTATTTACTTTCATCTTTCTTTAAGTTAATGATTTCCTCAAGTGGTCTAGGAGTTGTGGAATCTCCATATCGATTAAATATTTGAATTTGTTCAATATCCACCTCGCTTAATCCGTTATTAACTATGTACGCTTCAAAAATATGATTGTTGTTCCATGATGCATTATAACTTGCAAATTCAGGTCTTATTTCTAAGTTAACATAACTACATTCTATCTTCCTTTCGCTTTCCTCAGCAACTGTTTGTTGTTTGTCTGTAAATCCTTTAATCCATACTGTAAGAAGAGCAGCCACTGTCATTGTAAATGCTATTAATAATACAGCTGCCACTAACGGAGACAATCCTTTCCTTTTATTGATCATATTTCTCACCTAAACGTATTATAAATATTTATTGGAACTTAACATATATATAATTTATGACTTTACGAGACATTATTGTTGGAAGAACTCCTGAGGATCTAGAACTTTTCGGTGAAAAAGGTACAGGATATATTGGAAACCATTATGTAGGTTCTAAAAAAGAGGCTCATTTGGCTAATAAAATAAAAATAGATTTTCTACGTCCTCATTTAATAGGTATTTTTGGGAAAAGAGGGACAGGTAAAAGCTATACTTTAGGTATAATAGCTGAGGAGTTAATGGAATTGGAAGAAAATATAAGGAAGAATATAGGTGTTTTACTTATTGATACTATGGGCATTTACTGGTCTATGAAGTTGCCTAATAAAAAGGATAGAAAACTGCTAACTGAATGGGGTCTTGAACCGAAAGGTTATTCTATTAATTTAATAATCCCTCAAGGTTTGGAGAAAAAATATACTGAAATGGGGGTAGAATACAACCAAGTTTTTAGTATTACTCCTAAGGAAATAAGTTTTGAAGAATGGTGTTATATTTTGAATTTTGATCAGAACAGTGAATATGCTCTTATACTTAATAAAGTTTTAGATGTGTTAAAGGAGGAGGTTTATAGTATTGATACTATGATAAATAAAGTAGAAGAACTGTTTGAGAACGAGAAAGAAGCAAATATAGTTAAAGCAAAGTTAGAAATGATAAAACAGTGGGACTTATTTAGCGAGGATTCTTCTTCTCTAAGAAAACTTGTTATTCCCGGGAAAATAAATATTTTGGATATTAGTCAATTAGGACTTGAGTTAGGCGGATGGGGAACCCGAAGTTTAATTGTAGGCATATTGGCACGAAAACTTTTAATGTATAGAATAGAGAGTAGAAAAATAGAAGAACAAGAAAAAATATATGAAGAAAATATTAGAGACAAATATGCCGATTATGTACCTATAACTTGGTTATTAATAGATGAAGCTCATCAATTTTTACCTGCTTTGGGGGAAAACGCTGCCACCACACCTTTACTCCAGATAATTAAGATAGGAAGAGAACCTGGTGTTAGTTTGGTACTTGCAACACAAATGCCTTATAAACTTCATTCAGAAGCAATATCTCAAGCAGATTTAGTTATATCTCATAGATTAACAGCTAAGAAAGACATAATTGCTTTATCCGAGATAATGCAAACTTATCAAAAGTATGATTTAGCAGATTATTTTGATGCTATGCCGCGAGAAAAAGGTTCTGCTCTTATTATGGATGATAACTCGGAGCGTATTTATGAAATAAAGATGAGACCTCGTAGGAGTTGGCATGCAGGAGAAAGTGCTATTGCTATAGAAGAATACTAATTACAAAAAAATTTAAAGTTTTTTATCCATTACTTTCTATGCAACCAAGATTTATTTTTGTTATAGGTGGAGTTTTATCAGGAATAGGCAAAGGAGTAGTAACTGCTTCTTTAGGAATGCTTTTAAAAAGTGCCGGTTTTAAAGTTACTACCATTAAAATAGATCCTTATGTAAATGTAGATGCTGGGACATTAAATCCTAAAGAACATGGCGAGGTTTTTGTTACAGCAGATGGGGGCGAAACCGATCAAGATATAGGAACATATGAAAGATTTCTTAATCAAGATCTCTCTAAAGATAACAGTATTACTACGGGAAAAGTTTATAAAGAAGTTATAGAAAAAGAGCGTAGCCTGTATTACGGCGGGAGAGATGTGGAAGTTATACCTGATGTTTCTAATGAAGTTATAGAACAAATAATGAAAGTGGCAAAAAATCACGAAATAACTATTGTGGAAATAGGAGGGACCACAGGTGATATAGAAAATCTTGTATTTTTATATGCTGCACGTAGTCTCATGCAGCAATATCCGAGCATAGCAATAATTGTAAGTTACGTGCCTTATCTTGCTAATGTAGGTGAACTTAAAACTAAACCCACTCAACATGCTATTGCTAAGTTGAGAGAAACAGGTATTGAGCCTTATTTAGTTATAACGCGTTCTCCTTTACCTTTAGATGATATAAGAAAAAGAAAAATAAGTAGAAACAGTTTTATTCCTTATGATCGAATAATTGATGCTTCTGACCTTCCTAATATCTATGAAGTACCTATTTTGTTTAAAAAACAACAATTATTGGAGAAAGTTCTAGATGGGTTGAATTTAAAAAAGAACGAGGCGAATATAAGTAAGTGGGAAAAGCGTGTTGAAAAAATGAATAATGCTAAAAGAAAAGTTAAGATCGCATTAGTGGGAAAATATGTAGAAGGTGAGTATAAGGATGTTTACCTTTCTGTGAGAGAAGCTATTAAACATGCGTCAATAGACTTAAATGTTAAACCAGATATAACTCAAATTTCATCTTTCGATTTAAAATTATCTGACTTAAAACCTTATGATGCTCTTGTTATTCCTGGAGGATTTGGAAGTAGAGGTATAGAAGGAATATTGGATGCAATAAGATTTGCGAGAGAAAATAATATTCCTTTGTTGGGTTTATGCTATGGTTTGCAACTTTCTGTTATTGAGTTTGCTCGAAATGTTGCAGGTATGGATGGAGCTAATACTACAGAAATAGATCCTAAAACTCCTTATCCTGTGATAGATATACTACCTGAACAACGCGATCTTATTGCTAAGAAGCAATATGGTTCAACAATGAGACTTGGTGAATGGGTGGCTGTTTTAAAGGAAGGTACGAAGGTTTATGATCTCTATGGGAAAAAAGAAGTAAGTGAAAGACACAGACATCGCTACGAGGTTAATCCTATTTATGTGAATGATCTTAAAAAAGCAGGATTAGTGATATCAGGTGTAAGTAAAGATAACAATAAAATTGTAGAATTTATTGAACTTAAAAAACATCCTTTTTTTATAGCGACGCAAGCGCATCCAGAACTTAAGTCTAGATTTGTGAGACCTCATCCTTTATTTACAGGTTTGATTATTTCATTTATGTAATTATAAATAGGTCTCCTTTACCTTTTATATCTTTTCCTTTAAATCTTTCTTTTACAATTTCATTCGCTTTTTTACCTACAATTATGTAATTATTCTTTAACTTAACAATTACTGTATTTGCTCTTTTTTTTGCAAGGAATATTTTAGCTGTTTTTATCCCTTCTTTTACATTTTTTTCAAAGGAAAGATTTATCTCCCCTATGTTATCTGTTACTTTAGCATTTTCTAAAGCATATTTTATTAATATTGCTTTTAAAGATTCTGCTTCTTTTTCTTTTTCTTTAGCTATTTCAAAAAACTTTTCAGCTGTTTTTGCTACTTGATGGCGTGAGACTCTCAATGTATTAGCAGCTTTATCTAATTCTTCCTCAAGTTGCTGAACATATTTTAAGGATGCTTTTCCAGCAACATATTCTAATCTAATCACACCATCTTGGATTTTCTTAACATCTATTATTTTTATAAGACCTGCTTCTATTGTATTGTTTAAATGAGTTCCTCCGCAAGCTTCTATGTCGTAATCTGCTATTTTAACTATTCTTAATTCTTTTCCAGGAACCGCACCTCCTTGATATATTCTAAATCCATATTTTTTTTCAGCAATATTACGGGGCATTATTACCTTTTCTATATTTATTTCCTTTTCCACAATTTCGTTTGCTATATTTTCTATTTCTTTAATTTGCTTGTGAGAGGGTAATTCATAATGAGTAATATCTAATCTTCCTTTTTCGATAGTTTTTTCAGCACCAGCTTGCCATACCCAATTTCCTAATACTTCGCGGGCAGCGTAATTTAAAATATGGGCAGCAGTATGGTGCTTAGCTAATTGTGCTCTTCTTTCAAAATCAACAATACCTTTAATTTTATTTCCTTCTTGTAGGCCTTTTGTATTTTCTACTTCATGAATAATCACATTATCTACTTTAAATACCTTCTTTACATAGTATTCTTTATTGTTTGCCAATATTTTTCCAATGTCGTGTGACTGACCTCCTGAAGTAGGGTAAAATTCTGTTTTATCTAAAACAATGTATTTATTATGCAGTATCTTGATTATTTTTGCTTCAAATCCTTTAGGTTTCCAATCACCCCAATAGAGGGGTATGGTTGAAGGTAACGAAGAAACATTTAATCTGGGCGTTTCTTGATACTCTTCTTTACGTTTCTTTTCGTATCTTTTGCTTAATGACGCATAAAAATTAGAAGGCACTTCTTTTATGATACCTGCTTTAACCAACCATTCAGGTAATATTCCTCGACTTTCATATAATTCTATTATTTTTTCCAAACTTACCTCTTTTCCTTTTAATCCTTTAATTATTTTTTTTGCTTTCTCTTTTGTTGCTTTATACTTTTTTTCTTCAATACTGAGAATTTGCACTGCATCTGCGATATGATCTTCTAATTCTGGGTATTGAGGTTTTAAATAGGATGCGTGTTTCTCCAATATTTTATACATATCTATGCCGTACCTTCTTCTTTCTATAATTTCAAAGACTCTTCTTGCAATTATTCTGAGGTTGTATCCTCCTCCTACATTACTAGGTAAGGCTCCATCGGCAATTGCAAATAATAAAGTGCGTGTATGTTCAGCAATAGCAAACAATTCCGATATTGGTTCTATTTCTTGTTTAAGTAAAGAGACATCTATGCCTGTTTTTTCCGAAACTAATTTCCATGCTTTTGTAGCATCTATTTCATCAAAATTGAGTAAAGAAGAATAAGGTAAAAATGTCAACCATAGATCTTTGTTATATTTTAATCCTGTAGATCTATACAAATAGCTCATTACTGAAGGGAATGTGGTTTCATATGAAGTTTCATAACCATGTGTATACCATGCAACTCTCTCCTGACCCATACCCATATCTAAAACTGCCAATTCTAAGGGTTTAATATCGTTATCCTTTACTTCATACTGCATATATACTTGATTACCTATCTCTAATCCTCGTGCAAAGAATTCCATACTCGGACCAGCATTACCTCCCCCCTCCCATGCATCTTCATGATAAACAATTTCTTCCTCTTTTATGCCTATTCCTTCAACCAACCAGATATGAATATCTTCTAAGTACTTATTTTTATCGTATTCTTTAGGAGGAACAAATGCGTGTTGTCCTATCATAACAAATCCTGTGTAATGTCTACCGCTGTAACCTACATTATCTATATCATTGAATCTTAAAGAAAATTGAGGAATGATTATATGTTTTGATGGAGGCTCTACTTCTCCTTTTACTACATATGGTTGAAAAGGAGCAATAGATGCTATAACAAAATCTAAATCGTCTCTCCATCTTGCCACTACGGGATATCTGTTTACAACGTCATAACCTCTTTTTTTAAACATTTTTGAAAATACTTTCCAACTAGCAATATAATCTAATTTATTTTTTGCATTATCTTCCTTACCAATAAATTTATAACCGCCTATGCATTCAGGTTCTCCACATACTTCTCTTTCTTCATCTAATGTCCAAAAATATTTACCACATTTTTTACATTTTTTTCTTAGATATCCTTTACTTTTTAGAAAATCAACAGGATAGTATTCTTCAGGTTTTAATGAAGCTTCTTTTAATATTATTTCTTTAACCATTTTATTATCCATACCTAAATTTTATGAGATAAAAATTTTAAAATAGTTGAGCAACATACGTAAGTGTTATGATGAAATGGAGAGGAACCCCAAATAAGGTTCTTTATATTAATTATGATAAGGAATTAGTTGAAAAACTAGGTAATTTTGTTTCTATTCTTTATGAGGAGCATTTTAATAAAAAAGAATTATATGAAATATGGAAAACTATTATAAAAGGGAATTTCCGTCCTTTTGATAACCTTAATATGAGAGAGTTAGAGGAAGCATATTATCACTTGAAAAAAGAACTTGTCAATAAAGGTGTTTCTGAGGAAGAAATGTACGGGTTTGATACTTTTAAAAAATTAGTTAAAGGATCGTGGAAAGAAAGATTTTATGGATGGTTATTAAAATATGCTGAAAAAAAAGATTATATGAAAAAAATTAGTATTTCAAAAGAGCAAAGATTAAGATATTGTTTACAGGAACTTTATACATTAACTTTAAGCAAAGCTATATAATATTTTTTATACTATACATAATAATTATGAATGTAAAGGGTATTATTGTTGTGATATCAGTATTAGCATTTTTTTTATATTACCTATGCTACGCTACAGAATTAGTACTTACAGATATTTATGATTCTCCGGACCCTGTTAATGTGATTAACGCTTCTATTACTATTTCTGTAGTTGTTAATAGAGTGGATGCATCAGAAGATGCTGTAATTTTACAAATTCTTTCACCTGAGGAAGTAAATGTTACACCTTATAAGAGTGAATTTTTAGATTCTCAACGTAATAAATATTATTTTCGATTTGATCCTTCTATAAGTTCTTTATACACTTATAGGATATGGGCCAACAATACTAACGGCGAGATCACGATTAGCGAACAATATACTTTTGAAAGCTCATATTTTCCATATCTTGCAGGAATAGAATATAATGATAAAACTAAATGGGATAATGGAACTATAAATTTCAATGTAACTGTACAAAAATGGATTGAAAATGTTACGGATGTTATAGTAGAGGTGTATTATCCAGAACATAACAACGTAAGTTTGATAAAGTATTATGAGGAAGGCAATATAAGCAAATGGTACGGGTCTTATGATCCTAACACTACTTCTCTTCTCCTTTATGACGTTTTTGATCCCATATATAATTTTCGTATTTATTTAAAAGATAATTCTTCTTTCTTTACGGTTCATGATGGTTATAATTTCATAGCCGAGGGTTATTATCCTCAGATAAAAAATATAAAACTTTCGGGCAATGTTACAATAGGGAGTAATATAACTATTAACGTATACGTTGATGATAAAACTAATGCCTCTAATTCTAGCAGTAATATAAATTATAGTTATGTTTTTTTAATACAACCCGATTTAAGTTACGTGACGTTTCCTTTGATAAGAATTAATGAGAGTTATTATGCTGCAAACTATACTTTACATTACGATGGGGACTATTACTTTAAGGTTTATTTCTATGATGATGAAGGGAATAAGGTTGTTAGCGGTTATAACGGTTTTTCTACTCACGGCAATGTTTTTGAATCTGTTAATATTACCGTAAGGGTTGCTCCTAGTTGTCAAGCACGTATATGGCTCTTACCAGATGAAGACAAAATATTGGTTAATCAAACAGTTATATGGTTGAGTATTTTTGAAAATTTCGGTAACGTTCCTTTGAATGAAACCACTAACATTTCAGTTAGAAAAGATGTAATAAATCCTGGTGAGGAAAAATGGGTTAAATTACCTCCTAATATATTCGCTTATGCTATAGATAAAGAAGAAGAAGTTCCTTTTTTGGATGATAGCTTTTTCTTTTTAATATGGTTCACTCATGGTTTGCCTTTAGGTAATTATACAGCCGAAACATGGTCTACTTATTGGGCCAACGTTTCCTTGGAAGATAACGAATATTTTTATTGCAATGGTACGGTGAACGACACGGTTCATTTTGAATTGGTAGAAGCAATAGGTGAAACTAGACCATCGCCTTTTTTGGTAATAAGAGAGATGCCAGAACAAATATATCAAACTGATCAATGCCTTTTGAGCAACTCTTCTTTTGATTCATGTATCTCCACAAAGGTTAGAATGATTTTGTTTAATAGAGGAAGTAGCTTAGCTTACGACATTTATGTGAAGGAAAAAATTATACAATCTTTTTGTAACGCCACCTCTTCTGATTTTTGTAAGATAGGAGGAATAAGATGTATTAATTCATCTGATTATACGTGTACAATAACAACTAATGAAAGTTTAGGGGAACTTGGAAGTTTAGAGTTTAATATCACTAAGCCTATTGCTCCTCGTGAATATGTTATATTGGAATACGAACTTATACCTTCACCTTACTTATTCGTATATGATAATAAAACCGCTTATGGCTTTGAGTTAAGAGGCACTCACAAATATGGAGAGGATACTAAAACATACATTATTCAAGAAAATGATGGCAAAGTTAATATCCCCGAAAGTAAGATCATGGTATTAAAACCTTTGCCTTCATTTAATTACGATATTATAGTTAGTTCTGCAAATAGTACAGAAGAAAGAAGAACTTTTAAAGCGGGAACTTTAGAGACTTTTATTGTTAAAGCGCCTTTTGTATCTACTATCTCTACCACATCATGGGAAATAAATTTAACTTTGCCTTCTTATTTTAATGTAGTTTCATGTAGTCATGTAGCAGGGCCTTTATGTAGTTGTAATGTTTATTCTAATCATACAAATACAACTTTTTCTCCTTATCCTGTTATTGTGAGTTGTAAAGGTTTAGAGGCCGTTAATGAAGGGAATGAAGTAGTTTTTAGTTTTGACGCTAATGTCTCAACCTATGGAGATTTTCTTATTCCTGTTATGGCTAATGATACTATTCCTATGGATGAGAGATACTTACCTGGTTTATTTTTATTGTCTACTACTCGTCAAATAATTGAGACTCCTAAACCACAACCAGAGCCAACACCTCAACCTCAGCCTGTTCCTCAACCTACGCCTCAACCTCAACAAGGACCCGAACTACAGCAAGAACATTCTCCTAAAATAGAAATTGTGATAAGACCTTTAAATGAGAGTTATGTGGTTTATCAAGGTGATACTTTTCCCACTTATTTTGAGATAGAAAATATAGGTAATGCTACTGCAGAGAACATAACTTTAGAGGCAATACTTCCTTCTGCATTATGGAGTCAGAGTAAAAATTGGATAGATGTGTTAAATCCAGGAGAGAAAGTTAATAGAACTTTGATGTTATCTGTTTCAGAAAATTTAGTGCCTGGCACTTATATATTACCTGTTAAGGCGATGGTAGGTGATAAGATAGGAGATATAACCTATATAAAAGTAATTGTAAAATTCGGTAAAAATTTGGCTAAGTTAAAGATAGTAGAATCCGCTGTTGAAATAGAAATAGAAGAAGGAGAAGAAATTATTATGCCCGTTCTGCTAAAGAATGTAGGAAAGAAAATCCTTCATAATGTAAGTATACGTTTAGAGAATATTGATGAATGTTTAAGGTATTATAATTCTACTAAACATGAAATAAAAGTAAACGAATCGACTACTATTAATGTCTATTTAAAAGCCAAGGAAGTAAAAAACAAGGTATGTAAGTCATTGCTTATTGCCTATTCAGATGAAGGCGCGTATGATTTTACACCTTTGATTATAAAAGTGTACCCTAAGCCTGCTATGCTTCCATTACGGGGTTATTTGACCCCATTCATTTCGCTTTTATGGACTCTCATCTTTATAATTTATGCAGTAATAAGAAAAAGAAAGGCTATGCACGGAGAAGTAGCTCGAACAAAGGTGCCTAGAATGATACTTTATTTATTAATGACGGGAGAACTTATAATTATTGTTTACGTAACTTTGTGGATTCTCGGAATAGTGGGTGGGTTTTAATGAGAAGATTTTATGATTTAGGAGTGAAGCCTTTAAAAGGTTTAATAAGAGAGGCTTTAGTAAAGAAGGGTTTTTATAAAGTAGGTGTAAGAAACGCGTTGAGGGAGATAAAAGGAATAGAAGAAATAATTTATATGAGAGAAGTAACTTATAAAGGCGGTAACACCTCACATCTTGTTTATGCCTCTACCTCTGATTACAAAGAGAGTAGAAAACTTGTGGAAAAAGGTAAAATAGATTTGTTAGAGGATATGCCTTTCATTTTTTTTAAACATCCTTTGGATTACGTGCTTATAAAACTAATGGCCGAAAATAATATAGCTATGAGTTTTAATCTTAAATCTTTTCTAAAGTTAGATGAGGGATCTCAAATTAAATATGTACAAAAAGGTATGAAATTAATAAAGTTAGCTAATAAATATAATGTAAAAGTCATTGTGGTAAGTGGTGCTGAAAGGAAACAGGATTTAAGATATGCTCGTGATCTGGCAGCATTTTATTATTTAATGGATGAGGACGTAGAAAAAAGTCTTAAAGCTGTTAGTGATAATGTTGAATGGTTGCTTGAAAAAGCGAGGTTAAGAAGCAAGAGAATTGCTCCGGGAATTTATATAGAGGGAGAAAATGCTTAAGCCCAGTATGAGAGATAAAAAGAGATATGTTGCTGTTGAAAAAAATAAAAAGGACATAATTAAAATTTTTAAAAAATGGTACGGGTTGAAGAATTTCGCAGATTCAAATTTAAAGAAGATGAGAGAATCAAATAATGTTGAAGTTTACCGAGTAAAACCTCAATATGTTGAAAGGTTTAGAGTAGCGTGCATGTTAGCTAATAAAAGGATATTTTTAGTGAGCGGTACTTTAAAATCATTAAGAAAAAGAATGAAAGAGGAGCATGGTTATGATATTTGAATATTTGTTTGTTGCAAATTTATTAATATTTTTAGGGATTATAGCATATGAAGATTTAAAGACTTCTTTAATTAGTGATAAGTATCCTTTATTTATGAGCATTGTAGCTTTTCTGCTTTACCTATTATTTTGTTCTTTTTATCGTAATTGTGAACCTTTAATGTATGCTTTTATCGGAGGAATAATTTTTTTACTTATAGGTTATGCTCTATATTATTTAGGACAATGGGGAGAAGGAGATGCTTTAGTTTTAGCAGCAACAATCTTTTCTTTTCCTAAACTAAATATTATACCTTTGCATTCTGATACTTACACTTATTTTTGGTTTGTATTTTTCATTAACTTATCTTTTGTAGGTGTGATTTATTCTTTAACTTATACTTTAATTTATTCTTTAAAAAGGCCTTCTTTTTATAAAAACTTATTTTCTCAAATGAAGAGATACGGCTTATTTTTATTTGCAGGAGAATTTGCTCTTTTAATTTCATATCTTTTTCTTTATCTTTTTTATGGAATTAAAGAAACGTTCATTTTTGGTTTATGGGGTATAGCTTATGCATTAATGTATTTTCTTTATTTTTTTGCTAAGACCGCAGATACTTATCTTTTTACTTTCCATAAACCTTTAAAAGATGTAAAAGAAGGGGACACAGTTATGGGTGATTTTGAAAAAGTTCATTTTAAAGGTAGATTATTGGATGCTATTACAAAAGCGGAGATTAAGAAACTTATTAAATCTTATGGTGAGAATTATAAAGTAGAGGTTAAAGATATGGTTAGGTACGCTCCATCATTTTTACTTGCTACTTTGTTAACATTACTTGTAGGAGATAAGCTCATATGGTATTTGGTGAAATGATGATAGTGCTTACTTCTATTGTTAATCTTTTGGTTGCTGTGATTTATTTTATATGGGGTTTAGAGTTTCCTTTAATTGTAATACTTTTGTGGTTTTTATTTATTAAAGGAGGCGTATGCCTAATATTGGATTTTTTTGTAGAAGAAGAATATAAGGATTTTTATTGTTATGTTGACTTCTTTACAGGATTAACAGTTTTACTGAGAGATTTTAATTTTTTAAAAACCTATTTTACAGGTATAATGATATTAAGTTTTATTAAAGGAGCTTATTATTTGATACGAGAAGTGGTAGTAGAGGATTAGAGATTATGGAAAAGGAATTAGTTATTGCGGAGAAACCTTCTGCTGCTAGAAAAATAGCTGTTGCTTTAAAGAATGCCTATGATTCTGCTTCTCTTCAAACCTTTAAAATGGGAAAAGTTTCTTATTATACAATCTCGACTAATGAAAAAGAAATTTATGTTGTTTCAGCAGTAGGCCATATGTTTGGATTAAAGCAAAAGAATTCAGGTTTTACCTATCCTGTATTTGAAGTAGAATGGAGACCTTTATACGAAGTAGAAAAAAAGGCATATTATGTAAAAGATTATTTGAAAGTTATTAGATCTTTAGGAAAAGATGTAGATAATATAATAGTTGCTACTGATTTTGATATAGAAGGAGAAACTATTGCTTACAATATTTTACGATTTATTTTAAATACAACGTCTGCTAAAAGAATGAAATTCTCTACTATGACTATTGGGGAACTTAAACAAGCGTATCTTTCACCTCTTAAAAACATATTGGAAAATGTAGCTAAAGCAGGTGAAACCCGTCATATCATTGATTTTTATTTTGGAATTAACTTGAGTAGAAGTCTTATGTTTGCTATGAAAGCAGCAGGAAAGTTTAAAGTAATGAGTATTGGTAGGGTTCAAGGTCCTGCTTTGGCTATTCTGGCTGAGAGAGAGGAAGAAATAAAGCGCTTTACACCTATACCTTATTGGAAGATAAAGTTATTAACTGAGGGAGGAATAGAAGCATGGCATATTAAAGGTAGAATATTTGATAAAGAGAAAGCACTTATTATTTTTGACAAAATAAAAAATGAAAAAGAAGGATTAGTTTCTGATGTTAAATTACAAGATAAAAAAATTGTTCCTCCTCATCCCTTTAGTTTGACTGATTTACAAACAGAGGCTTATGCAATTTTTAAGATTAATCCTAAAGAGACTCAGGATATTGCTCAATTTTTGTATGAGAATGCATGGATTAGCTATCCTCGTACTTCTTCTCAAAAATATCCTTCTCATCTACCTTTAAAATCGGTTTTAGAGAAATTTGCTAAATCTTCTGATTATGGTGGTTTGGCTCTATCTCTGTTAAATGAAACTCAAGGTGTGCTTAAACCTCACAATGGTAAAAAAGATGATGAGGCTCATCCTGCCATATACCCTACGGGAGAAATACCTCAAGGATTAAATAAAAAGCAAAAAGCCATTTATGATTTAATTGTTAAGAGATTTTTTGCTACCTTTTCATCTTATGCTGTTAAAAGGATTATGCATGTTAGTTTAGATGTAAAAGGAGAGGTATTTGTATTTGAAGGATCTAAAATTATAGGAGAAGGATGGATGAAGTATTATGCTCCTTATGTGAAATTAGAAGATACTTTACCCTCTGATATTAAAAAAGGTAGGGTAATACCTCTCAAGAAAATAGATCTGGTTAAAAAGGAAACTAAACCTCCAAGTCGTTATAGTCCAGCCGGTATTATTAAAGAATTAGAAAAAAGAAAATTAGGAACAAAAGCAACACGTGCAGTAATTATTGAGAACTTATATAAGAGAGGTTATATTAGAGGTCAAAGATCTATAGAAGTTACCGAACTCGGCATGAAAGTTTATAAAATGATGAAAGAGCATATTCCTGAGATTATCTCAGAAAGAATGACAAGAAAATTAGAAGAGGAGTTAGAAGGAATAGAAAAGGGAAAGGTGTTGCCTGAGAAAGTATTAAATGATGCAAAAGATCAGATAATTAAAGTTCTTGAAAAAATAAAACCAAATGAAAAAGAAATAGGAGAGGAGTTATTGAAGGCAGAGAAAAATGATGTTAAAAAACATAATTTTGTAGGTAAGTGTCCTTCTTGCGGATCAGATCTTATGGTTAAAATCTCAAAAAATAAAAAAAGGTTTGTTGGATGTGTGAATTACCCTTCTTGTAGTTATACTTTACCTTTGCCTCAAATTGGTAATTTGGTTTTTACTCAAGAAAAGTGTAGTATTTGTGGTACTTATATGGTTGAGATTAGAAATAGGAGATCTCAAATCAAAGGATGTTTGAATCCAGCATGTGAAAATAGTTGGTATAAGAAAATAAAAAATAATAAGGGTTAAGCAAGCTTCTCTGCATATTTGCCTGCTAGAGGTAATTTAAATTTTTCATGTTGCGCTGCTTTTATGATGAGAAGTATCCATACGATTAACCCACCTATGAAGATTAAAATACTTACTAAAGAAACTAATAATGACACTAATATTCCTATCACTGGTATAAACGCCATTGTGTTAACAAGTATTAGATTTATTATATGTATTACAGTTAAAGTTCCAAAGACAATTATTGACTGCCATGCATGAAATCTTACGAATTTATTCTTTTTTTCAGTTAACACAAATATTAAACCTGTTATCCACCCTAATGCGTAACTTAAAGCAGCTGCCACATTTTCTTCTAAACCTATATCTGTTTTAGCCATTGTTACCTCCTCCATTCTGATTTAGTTTTAATAAATATAGTAATCTTTAAAAATGTTGAAAACCAAACAATTTTATGCCTTTAATACAATTTTATTTCGAGATACACCAGCCCAGAAGGCTTTATTCTGGTCATGTTCTAAATGTTAAAGATGTAAAAGACCTGGATGATTTAGAAAAAAAACTTTTTGATGATAATAAAAATAAAGAAGTGCTAAATAAGGTTGCTAATAAATGTTATATTCCTATGAATTCTTTATTGTTGGACTTATTAGATGAGCATAAAGAGTTTAAATTCTCTTTTTCTATAACTGGAGTTCTATTAGAACAATTAGAGCGCTATAATCAAGATGCTTTGGAATTGTTTAAGCAAATGGCTCAGCACAAGAATGTGGAGGTTTTAGCAGAAACTTATTTTCATAGTCTCGCTAGTTTTTGGGGAATAGGTGCAGAGAGGCCTGAGTTTGAGGAACAGGTTTTTATTCAGTTGGATGCTTTAAGGGATTTTTTTGGAATTAAAGATGTAGTTACTTTTAGAAATACTGAACTTCTTTATAACAATAGTATTGCAAAGACTGTAGAGAAATTAGGATTTAAAGCCATGTTATTGGAGGGGATAGAATGGGTAATGCAAGGTAGAAGCCCTAACTTCTTATATAAAGCATATGATTCTAATTTAATAATATTTCCAAGAAATTATGCTCTTAGCGATGATGTTGCTTATAGATTCTCCGCTCGTTGGTTCTCTGAATGGCCTTTAACTGCCGATAAATATGCTACTTGGCTTGCTGCTACTCCAGGTGAAGTGATAAACTTATTTATGGATTATGAAACTTTTGGAGAACATCAGTGGGCAGACACAGGTATTTTCGAGTTTATGAGACATTTGCCTTGGGAAGTGGAGAAATATGAGAATTTGAAATTTGGGACTTTTAGAGAAAGTTTACAATTGTTTAAGCCGTTAGATGTGATTTATGTGGATGATTTGTATACTGTTTCGTGGGCAGACCTTGAGAGAGATCCTTCTGCATGGTTGGGTAATGATATGCAAAGATATGCTTTTGAAGATTTAAAGAGAGTAGGGGAGTTATTGAATTTATTAAAGGGAACGCCTTATTACGATAAAGCTATGAGAATTTGGAGATATTTGCAAACATCTGATCATCTTTATTATATGTCTACTAAGAATTGGGCGGATGGTGATGTTCACAAATATTTTAGTCCTTATGATACCCCTCATGATGCTTTTGAGGCTCTAATAAAAGCAACAACTTCTTTAAAATTATTGATTAAGAAAATAGGTGAGTATAATGGATTATTGGGTGCTAGAAGATTCTTTAATAATATTTAAAATTGATTATTTAGTTTCTAACATTCTAGTTATTGTTTATGATAAAGAAGGCCAGAAAATTAATGCATTAGTGTTTCAAAATAACTACTTTTATACTTACGGCTCTAAAGATGTGGTGAAGGTAGGCTTGATAAAAGACTTGGGAAAAGGATTTTATGCTATACCTATTGATAAATTACCTAATAAAATAGAGATTATGTTGTTTAATAAAAATGGTAATATTAAAGAAAGAAAGGAAATAATTTTTTAAACTCATACTCTTCTCTATATTAGTGTGGGCCCGTAACTCAGCTTGGTAGAGTGCTCGGCTTCGGACCGAGTTGTCGTGGGTTCAAATCCCACCGGGCTCGTAGACCTTTACTAAAGGTTCTCCAAATAGCAAGTTAATGCTAACATACTAACTTAGCATTATTGCTTTTTTCTACGTACCTTGTACGATTAAACCGTTAACTATAAATAATTTCTCTGCCTTAATTTCTCTATGGCAGAGAAATTATTCTCTTTAACCAAAGAAATTAAAAACAAACAAAATCTTAAAAAAGCTATCTCAGCAACAATAGGATCAGTTCTATTAGTTGTATTCACAATAGCCATAGCATCCTTAGCATACATATGGCTAAAAGACTACACCCTCAACATGAGCAAA
>WAPH01000024.1 GCA_015520895.1 Nanobdellati archaeon
TTAGATACACCAGTATTAGATGCTTACACCTTAACTTACATAGATAAGGCAGAAGAATCTATTAAACTCCTCTTAGACAACCCTTCTAACCTAAACCTAACAATAACCTCTATAACCGTAGAAAGCCTATCAAATCCTAATAAGTACTGCTCCTCACATCTTAACAACTCTTATATCTCACCTTTAGGCATAGCATATTATGCTTTCTCTCCAGATAACTGCTCATTCTATTGCTTAGAAGGAGAGAAGTATAAGGTTATAGTTGCAACAGAATGTGGAACTTATAAGTTTGTTAGGGATTGTTAATCATTAAAATTACTTTATAGCCCCGCGCGGATTCGAACCGCGGTCGCAGGGTCCAAAGCCCTGCATGATTACCACTACACCACGGGGCTGCTTTTATTATACTTATGTGTATAAACTTAAAAAACTTACTCTCTATGATAGAAGTATGATTGTTGTTGTAAGTTTAGGAGGGAGTGTATTAACACAGGCTAATTATGCTTTCTTAAAAGAATATGCAAACGTAATAAAGAAGTTAGCTTCTTTTTATGAGAAGTGTTATGTGGTGGTAGGAGGAGGCAAGTTGGCACGAGATCTTATAAATGTAGCTAAACAGTATAACTTTAGTAATAATCAACAAGATATGATAGGTATAAAAGCAACAAGAATTAATGCTTTACTTTTTGCTTATGCGCTAGGATATGAGAATTATGAAGTACCTTATGAAGAAGATGATGCATTAGCCAGATCTGAAAAAATTGTAGTAATGGGCGGGGTTAAACCAGGCCAATCAACAGATGCTGTTGCCGCTAATTTAGCTGTAAAGACTAATGCTTCTATTTTAATTAATGTTACAAGTGTTAATGGTGTTTATAATAAAGATCCTAATAAATATAAGGATGCTGTTTTGTTAAAAGAGTTATGTTATAATGATCTTATAGCTTTGCTAAGTAAAGAATCACAAACACCTGGTAACTATCCTTTATTTGATTTAAAAGGGTTAAATACTCTCAAAGAAAGTAACATTTCTCTTTATATAATTAACGGTTTAGATCCCAATAATATTCTTAATTACAAAAATGAAGGAACTCAGGTGAAAAAATGTTAGGTAGAGAGCGATGCGAAAAATTAAAAGAACTTATTTTTCTTGAAGATTATGATTATGCTTTATGGGACAAATTAGCTTATAATGATAACGAAAGAGACATACTACACAGCATAAGAAATGCTTTACTTTATATATCAAATCATAGACGTCTTAGACCTTTTATTAAAAAAATGTTATTAGAGGCCATAAATCAACTAAAAGAAGAACAAAATTGTGATTTAGCAGAGATTATTGAGAGAATTATAGATTCAGTTTCTCCTTAATTAAATCCCCTAATGTTATTTTGGGTAATTCCTTTTCTTTCACTTCATAATTTTCCTTCTTTTCTATTACTATTAACTTTATTTTAAGAATTCTTTCTAATTTTCTGGCTTCATCAATACTTAAAGGTAGTTCTTCATCAATTACTTTTTTTAAATATGATTCTTTATAATTATACTTTTTACAGAATTCTTTTAAATCTCTATATTTTTCCAAAATTTTATTCTTTATTATTACTCCATAATTTTCTATTAGATATTCTTCTTTTTCTTCATCTTTTGTAATAAATCTCATTTTTTTAGGAGGTTTCTGAGATACTTTTTTTCCTAAACTTGCACACTCCTTGCATACTAGCATTTGACTTCCTTCTATCATAACAGAATATAGCTTTTCAGCTTTTTTACCACATACTTCGCATATAGCATCATTCATGTGATCACGTGCACATAAAATGTTGGGCTCGGACAGGCAGGACGCTTTTTTAACCGATTACCTCGGTGGGGTTAGTCCCGCTCTGTCCGAGGAAAATTTTCCGTTTTCCTTTTATAGGGTCTGAGCCGCTGCTCATCATCCCCTAATCACGCCTTGATCCCTCGTATACGCGCCATCATGACTTAATAATATATTAATAAAAAATAATATAAATAACTTTCGCCTTCTCATCTTGCTATCAAAGGCGTTTGAAGGTGAACGGGCTCGAATGGAGGTGTTGGCTCTGCAGGGGCTCTGTCAAAGGGGTCTGACCATGATACTAATAATCTTACCATTAATATCACCTCAGATAATTATAGCCCTACGCCCCACATAAAACCGTTAAGTTATAAAAGAGTTTTATGTGGGGCATTAGAAGTGTTTAGGAGTAAATATGCCCACTACACACATAGAATATAGGTACAATAGATTAGCAAATGCACTCTTTAGTGCCGCTACCCATGCGGCTAACCCTTCATAAAGTGCATTTGCTCTCATTTTCATCAACTCTTAACTAAATGTTATATTTTAATAGTATTAAAGTATATGTTTATTTGTAATATTTAAAGTTTTCGGTTATTTTACGTTAATTTTTTAAAATTAATGTTAATCGCATATTTATTTTATCTGCTAATTTTACAACAATCGAGTACATACCATAATCTTTTTAAATTTAACATTACTATTAAAATTGTGTTTGATATGTGGGCCCGTAGCTCAGTCTGGTAGAGCACCGGGCTCTTAATACAGAGGGTGAGGCTTTTAGCCAGACTCATCCAGCCGGGTGAGATGTAGAAGATACCCGGGAGTCGCGGGTTCAAATCCCGTCGGGCCCATCTTCCTTATTTCCTCGTATACGCGCATTTAGGTGGTGAATATAAGCAATGTAAAAAAATACGTGTTGGATCATGAATTAGTTCCCGAGCACGTGGTTCTAACCAAAGACGTGGTTAATGAATTATTATCTAAATATAATATTTCCTTGAATCAACTTCCTAAAATAAAAGCTTCTGATGCGGTCATACAATTAATAGGTGCAAAACCAGGGGATGTTGTTAAAATAATAAGATCTAGCTTAACTGCTGGGAAATCTGTATATTATAGGTTAGTTGTTGAGGATGATTATGTTGCTGGCTTAGATGAATCAACAGTTTCTCCTGAGATATCAGAAGATGAAGTAGAAAGCATGGAAAGTGATGAGTCTGGTGAAGATTAATTTGTCTATGGGAGTGTGAGGATATTATGGTAGATAAAAGAGGGAAATTGCTGAAAAGTTATTTAAAGGAGATGATTGAGTCCAAGGGAATGGCACATCATCAATTGAATTCTTATAACTATTTTATAAGCGAAGGGCTTCAAAAGACTTTTAATGAGATAGGTAGTATAAGTGTGCCTTTGCCTACTGGTGAAGATGTTGTTCTAAAATTTGGAAAAATAAGTTTAGATAAACCTCAGATTAGAGAGGCTGACGGATCTACCACTTATATTCTACCTTATGAAGCAAGATTACGCAACTTAACTTATGCCTCTCCTTTGTATGTAGAAATAACTCCTATTTTTGAGGGAGTAGAGCACGAGACAGAGGTTGTTAAGATAGGTGATATGCCTGTAATGGTTAAATCTGTACTATGTCCTTTATCTAAAATGAGCAGACAAGAATTGTTAGAAGTTGGAGAAGATCCTGATGATCCCGGCGGTTACTTTATAATTAATGGAACAGAAAGAGTGCTTGTTCTATCCGAAGATTTGGCACCTCAACGCGTAACATATATGATAGAGGATGGTGTTGTTATAGCACGATTAAATAGTGATACAGGGGGTTTTGTTCAAAGACATCATTTTGAAAGAAAGGAAAATGGGTTAATAGTCGTAAGGTTTGCTAATATTCTTGATAAACCTGTTAGCATAATAGATTTGATTAGAGCATTAGGTGTAAAAAGCGATAAGGATATAATGTCTTTAATTGGTGTGGAAGATGATGAAATGGAGGAACTTTTTGTAAATATGTATTCTTCTGCAAGGGATTATGAAGAGGCATTAGAAAATATTGCTAAGAGTATGAGAATTAGACAAGCAGAAGAAAGAGAAGAGCGTATTTTAAATATTTTGGATAACTATTTGTTGGCTTATTTAGGTAATACTTTTGACTCGCGTTTAAAGAAAGCAGAACTATTAGCCATAATTACGAGGAATATTATCAGATTGCATTTAGGCAAGATAATGCCTGAGGACATAGACCACTACGGCAATAAACGTATTAAATTAGCAGGAGAACTTATAGATCAACTTGTAAGAGCAGTTATTATAGGTAAATGGGGTTTAGTATCTAAACTGCAATTTAGTTATCAAAAGATCATGAAGAGAGGAAGAAGAGTTTCAAGATTGCAAAATATAATACCTACTGATGCTTTCAATAATCAAATAATGAGAGCAATGGCAACAGGTACTTGGATCGGTAATAAAACTGGTATTTCACAGAGATTGGAAAGAACAAATTTCGTAAGGTTTATGACCCATTTACGTAGTATAGTGTCTCCTTTAACTCCAACTCAAGAGCACTTTGAGGCAAGGGAATTACATCCTACTAAATTCGGTAGAGTGTGTGCTGTAAGAACTCCTGAAGGTCAGAATATAGGTTTAAGAAACTTTTTAGGTATTGCCGCAGAAATAAGTGTTGAGTTAAAAGATGAGGAAAAAGAAAGGGTATTTGATGCTATAAAAAGTATGATTTCCAAACATGAAGCATAATCAATAGGTGAAATTCATGGGTTTTGTATTTATTAATGGTAATTTAGTAGGGAAGGTAAAAGATTTAGAAGCATTACGTGCGGAAATTATAGAAAATAGGAGAAAAGGCAGGTTACCTAAACATTTAAATGTTTATTTAATAGAAGACAGAGACGAATTACATATAAATATTGATGGAGGTAGAGTATTAAGACCTTTAATAGTTGTTAAAAACGGCAAACCCTTGCTAACACCCGAGTTAAAGGAAAAACTTATAAAAGGAGAAGTAACTTGGAAGGAACTTTTTGATAAAGGAATTTTAGAATATTTGGATGCTGACGAGGAAGATAATGCTTATATAGCAGTTAATGAAGAGGAAGTTACTGAAGAGCACACTCATTTAGAACTAGATCCTGCGACTATTTTAGGTATAGAAGCTTCTCTATTACCTTTTCCTGAAATGAATAGAGGAGATAGGCTTAATTACGGTTCAAGAATGGTTGTACAAGCTTCAGGTATTTATCTTAAGAATTATTTAATAAGAGACGATACTGCAGCTCAACTTTTAGTATATCCTGAGTTGCCTATGGCTGAGACTCAGACCTTAGAAGCAACAGGTTTAGCCACACACCCTTCAGGACAAAATCTTGTTATTGCAGTATTAAGTTACGAAGGTTATAATATTGAAGATGCTTTAATTGTCAATAAAGCTTCTTTAGAAAGAGGAATGGGGAGATCATACTTTATGCGAACTTATATAACAGAAGCAAGAAAGTATTGGGGAGGTCAAGAAGATATAATAGCTATTCCTACTTCTGATATTAGAGGTTTAAGACCTGAAAAGGCTTATTCTAAATTAAGTGAAGAAGGTATAATAAATGTTGAAGAATATGCAGATAGCGATGATGTTTTAGTGGCTAAAATTTCCCCTATTCGATTTATTGGTATTCAGGAAGAGTTACGCATAGGTATTTCTAATAAAAGAGATAATTCTGTTGTGGTTAGAAGGGGAGAAGAAGGTGTAGTTGAAAAAGTGATTCTTACAGAAAACGAGAACGGAGAGAAAATCATTAAGGTTACAGTGAGAGAATATAAGATTCCAGAGATAGGAGATAAGTTTGCAACACGACACGGTCAAAAAGGAGTTATAGGGATGATTGTTCCGGAAGAGGACATGCCATTTACAAAAGATGGCATAAAGCCAGATATTATTATTAATCCTCACGCTATACCGTCGAGAATGACGGTAGGTCAGTTATTAGAAATTGTTGCAGGTAAAGCAGGAGCATTAATGGGTCAGCGCATTGATGCAACTGCTTTCAAAGGTGATGAAAAGGAGATAAGAGAGATGCTTAAAAAAGCAGGTTTTAGAGATGATGGGAGAGAAATACTTTATGATGGTAAAACAGGTAAAAAATTGGAGGCTCAAATCTTGATAGGAATAGGATATTATCAAAGACTTTATCATCTTGTTAGTCACAAGATGCATGCTAGATCAAGAGGTAAGGTTACTTTGTTAACTAAGCAACCTACAGAAGGTAGAAGTAAAGAAGGTGGATTAAGATTCGGAGAAATGGAAAAAGATTGTTTGATTGCTTATGGTGCTGCTATGACGCTTAAAGAGCGATTTAGCTCAGATAAATATAAATTTTATGTATGTAATAGTTGTGGTGTAATTGCTTATGAGAATAAGAACAAAGGTAGAGTAGAATGTCCTGTATGTAAGGGTAGTGATGTGAAGGAAGTGGAGATGAGCTATGCGTTTAAGCTTTTATTAGACGAACTTTTAAGTATGATGATTTATCCAAAAATCGAGGTGAAATAATAATGGGTAAAGTTGCTGCTATTGATTTTAGTTTGATGTCACCCGAGATTATAGATAAAATGGCTGTGATGGAAGTAACAACATCCGAGGTTTATGATATTGATGGGTATCCTGTTGAAGGAGGCATTATGGATCCTCGCTTAGGTGTTATAGATCCTGGAATGCGATGTAAAACCTGTGGTAATGTTTTTGGTGAGTGTCCTGGTCATTTTGGTAAAATAACTTTAGCTAAACCTGTTTTAAATATATATTATTTGAAAGAGATTAAAGACTTTTTGACTTATACCTGTCACGAATGTGGTGCTTTGTTATTAAAAAATGAGGATTTAATAGACTATAAGAAGGGCAAAAAAGTTTCTGTTCCTAAAAAATGTCCTAAATGTAATGCTAAAGTAAAGGAAGTAAAGTTTGAGAAACCTTTTAGTTTTTATTATGGCGAGGAGTTACTTAATCCTGAGCAAATAAGAGAACATTTAGAGAGGATAAATGATGAAGACGCTAGAGCATTAGGATTGGAAGGAGGAAGACCAGAATGGATGGTTCTTACTAAAATAATAGTTCCACCTGTAACTGCTCGTCCTTCTATTACTTTGGAAACAGGCGAAAGAAGTGAAGATGATTTAACTCATAAACTTGTTGAAATAGTTAGAATTAATAAAAGGCTTAAGGAGAATTTAGATATAGGTACTCCTGATTATATTATTGAAGATATGTGGGAACTCTTACAATATCATGTTGCAACTTATTTAAATAATGAACTCTCGGGTGTGCCACCTGCAAGACATAGGTCGGGCAGGGCATTAAAAACCTTAGCCCAAAGGTTAAAGTCTAAAGAGGGAAGATTTAGGTATAACTTAAGTGGTAAGCGTGTTAATTTCTCCGCTCGAACGGTTGTTTCTCCAGATCCTTTTATTCATCCTAATGAAGTAGGGGTTCCTGAGAAGATAGCTAAGGAACTAACCGTTCCTATAAAAGTTACTTCCTATAATAAAGAGTTTTTAAAAAAGTTAATATTGAACGGAAGTGATAAACATCCTGGAGCAAATTATGTTATTACACCCCAAGGTATTAGGAAAAAAATCATGGAAAGCAATAAAGAGATTATAGCAGAAAGTTTACAAGAAGGAGATATTGTTGAAAGGCATTTAATGGATGGAGATGTTGTTCTTTTTAACAGGCAACCTTCTTTACACAGAATGAGTATTATGGCACATAAGGTCAAAGTACTGCCTGGAAAAACATTTAGACTTAATTTAGTTGTTTGTCCACCTTATAACGCAGATTTTGATGGAGATGAAATGAACCTTCATGTTCCTCAGACTGCTGAGGCAAGAGCAGAGGCAGAAGAACTTATGCTTGTTGAGAAAAACTTAAGGAGTCCAAGGTTTGGAGGTCCTATACTTGGAGCACAGCAGGATTATGTATCAGGAGCATATCTTTTAACGAAAGATGATACGGTTCTTACAAAGGCAGAAGTGGCACAACTTTTAGCAAGTATAGGAAAGGAGGATGTGGAATTGAATAAAGAAAGTTATAAGGGTAAGGAAGTATTTAGCTTTGTATTACCTCAAGGTTTGAATGTAAGGTTCAAATCTTCTGTAGGTGATGAAGTAGTTATAGAGAATGGTAAACTGATAAAAGGAGTTATTGATGAAAAAGCTATTTCTGCATTCAAAGGAAAGGTGGTTGATGCGATTGATAAGCAGTACGGTAATAAAGCAGCAGTTGATTTTCTATATGATGTCACTCGACTTGTAATATCTTATCTTAATATGAGAGGGTTTAGTGTAAGCGTAGGAGATTTAGATATTCCTGAAGAGGCAGAAAAAAAGATTCAGGAAGTTATAGATACTTACCTTGACAAAGTAGAGCAACACATTAAGGATTATAAAGAAGGAAAAATAACTCCTACTCCGGGTAAAACTGTTGAAGAAACCTTAGAAGATTTAATAATGGCTGAGATGTGGAACATAACTAACGAAGTTCAAAAAATTATAAAAGAATATGCTAAAGAATCCGAGGCATTAGTTATGGCTATAACTGGAGCAAGAGGTAATATTCAGAACTTAGCTTATATGTCTGGTTTGGTTGGTCAAGAAACTATAAGAGGTAAAAGACCTTTTAGAGGTTATCGCGGTAGGACTCTAAGCCATTTCAAGAGGGGAGATTTAGGGGCGTATGCTCATGGTTTTGTAAGAGAAAGTTTTAAGAAAGGGTTATCACCTATAGGCTTTTTCTTTGAGGCAATGAAAGGTAGAGAAGGTATAATGGATTCATCATTAAAAACAAGGGTTTCAGGTTATTTAGAAAGAAGATTGGTTAATGCTCTCCAAGACTTGAGAGTAGAGAAGGATTTAAGTGTTAGAGATGATTCAGGCAGTATAGTACAATTTGTTGCAGGTGAGGATGGTATAGACCCTGCAAAAAGTGATTGGGGTGAGTTAATAAAAGAGTGAGGTGTTCATGATGGCTAAAAAATCCGCAAAACAAAAAAATGACGACAGTGTGGAAAGTTTGACTTTGCCTCCTAAATATCAAAATCTGAAGGGAAAAAAACTTAAAGAAGCTTTAGAGAGATATGAAAAGATGAAGTATGAGTATGGAGAAGCAGTAGGTGTTGTTGCTGCTCAATCTATCTCAGAACCTGCAACGCAAATTACTTTGAGAGCATATCACGCAGCGGGTAGAGTTCAACTGGTTACTACAAAAGGTTTACCAAGGTTAATAGAGATATTTGATGCAAAAAAAGAGCCTAAAACGCCTTCTATGAGTATTTATTTAGAACCTGATTATAATAATGCAGAGAAAGCACATGAGTTGGCATCAAAGATCAAAGAGACTTCTTTGAAGGATGTAATGGAATATGATGCTATAGACCTAACAGAGATGGTTTTAGAGATTAAGTTAGATAAAAACAAACTTCAAAACCATTTATTGGATGTTACTACTGTAAGAAATGCTTTAAGTAAATCCATGGCAACAGCAGAGTTTGAGGTTAAAGACGATTTAACAATTATAGCAAAACCTAAAGCTAAGCAATATGGTTTGAAAGATTTGCAAGCTATGAGAACTCGATTAAGAGAAAGGCATGTAAAAGGTATAAGAGGTGTAAAGCAAATATTAGTGGAAAAAGATGGAGAAGAGTGGAAAATCACAACATTAGGTTCTAATCTCAAAAAAGTATTGGAACTTAAAGGAGTGGATAAACGCCGCACATATACTAACAACATTTTTGAAGTTGCAGAAGTCCTAGGAATAGAAGCAGCACGTAACCTTATAATAAGAGAAGCTTTAAATACTTTGAGGGAACAGGGTGTAGATACAGATGTAAGACACATTATGTTGGTTGCAGATATAATGACTCAAACAGGTGTGATTCAACCAATAGGAAGGTATGGAGTAGCGGGCAGCAAAGCATCTGTTCTAGCAAGGGCTAACTTTGAGGAAACTGTGAAACATCTTACTAAAGCAGCTTATTTAGGTGAAAAAGATACTTTAACTAGTGTTGTTGAAAATGTAATAATAGGTAATGCTGTTCCTGTTGGTACAGGTATGATAAAAATAAAATATAAAGATTAATGAATTCCTTTTGGTAAATTATAAGGGTCAGTAATATAAAGTTTATAGGCGAGATTAGCACAATCCATTACATCTATATAATTTTCAATATGATGCATGTAATGATTAGGCGGGAATACTTTTCTTAAAAGAATCGCCATCATAGCAGAGTATATTTCAGGAGAGTACCATCTTTTTTCATCCTTCCATTCTGGAAATACTATATCTTTGAAAAGTAAAGTGTCGACTCTATCTTTTATTTCTCGAATTTTTTCTTTTTCTTGTTGCTTTAAAGCAATAATTACTTCGGCATAGAGTATAGCAGGATACTCTTTATCTTCTTTCGGCAAGAATTTCATGTTTTTTTCAAGTACTTTCTGCAAATAAATACCTATGCCTGCTAATAGCTCGTCCCTCGATATTTTTACATTACCTATTTTCAATCCTTGATGATATGCTACTTCTTTAAATTTTAATGCATACTTATCAAAAATAGACTTAGTTTTTTCTAAAACTAGAATTTTATTATAATTGAATTTGTGCATTTTATCACCTTTTTATTTTTCACTTTTTACAATTATTATTTTTAGTAAAAAATAAAAATTTATTTATATTAGGTTTTAACATTAACAATATTATGACATCCAAAACCTTAAGATTAAGCATAATAGCTATAACCTTAACAATAATAAGCATGGCAATATATGCTTTTGCTTTAAACACATCATTACCCTGGCATCCATTACAACAAATAGCATTATCTCCAACATCTTCACAAAGTTTAGATG
>WAPH01000025.1 GCA_015520895.1 Nanobdellati archaeon
GGCTATTGTGAATACAACTAATAGAACTGATCCTATTGTTGCTGAGATAGCTTTTTTAAGATTTGGTTTGTTTTTAATTTCTTTGGTTAAAGAGAATAATTTCTCTGCCATAGAGAAATTAAGGCAGAGAAATTATTTATAGTTAACGGTTTAATCATCGCTCACAACAAATTCCCAACCACTATACAACTTACCATCTTGGATCTTTAATTTAATTCTAATTTTCCTTATATGCTTGTATTCAGTAATGCATACCTTAGCCGTTTTTGTTCCACATAAACAACCTGTTAACTTCCTAGATCTGGATTTATCTAAAGGAACATCCTCTATCTCCACATCTACTACCTCTACATTCGTATCCTTATTATTATACTTCTTTACAATCCCTTTAACTTTATTCAATACTTCTTCCTCACTCAACCTTTCAATAGGATCTGGCAAATAATCACAAGATCCACAACTAAAAGTAGTTATTGAGAAACTTTTTTCTTTATTGTTGAGATACTCTTTTAATTCTCTTTTTATGTTCTCTATAATATTCTTTCCTTTAATGTAGTGATTATATCTTTCCTCTTCTCTTGCATCTTCTAATTCAAAATAAGCAGTATATACAGAAGGCAAGGTTATAGAATAAGTGTCTTCTAACATAACCTTGGTATCTTCAAAACTCACAACAGCTTCTTTCTCATTTAGGCCATCTAACACCAAAGCACTAATCATTTCTTTGCCTATTTCCTTTGATAAGCATACGCTATAATCATCCCCATATATCTCCAAATCTTCGGCAGCATTTAAGAGATCCTTTATTTTCTTCAAACTTTTTAAAGAAAGTAGGGCATTACAAGCTTCCTTTGATACCTTAACGTCTTCCTTTAATCCTTCATATTCTTTAACAAACGTTTCATAAGTTTTAAAGTAAGGGAAAAGTTGTTTTAATGTTGCTAATCTTGTAGAATCAAAATTTTTAACTAACTTTATGGCTGCTTTAGCATTGGAATAATAATTCATAGTATTTAAAATCGCAGGATTACAAGTGCTTATCAAGTCATGAGGCGCCACTGCATTTATTATAGTATCTTTCACCTCATTCTCTAATCTATTTTCTATATTAGCGATAAGTTGATCGGGTAAATTAGGAAGATTTGATGCTTTTATAAGAGCTTCCTTAATCTTCCTATCTTGTATGCTCTGAGCAATAGATTTGAGTTCGCCTTTAGTTTTAGCTTGTGTCTCGGCAATTACTTCTATAACTATATTAGCTTCTTCTCTACTTAATCCTTGAGATTGAAGCTGTTGTACGCTTTCTTCTATAGACTTATCTAAAGAATTCGAATCAAAATTAAAAATATTCGAAAACCTATCAAAAGCAGTTGAAACATCATATTCTTCGCTAAAAGAAATCTCAGCTATATCTTGTAATCCCTCAAACCTCTCCTTAGCATCCCACATAATACATTTTTTTATAAGAATATCTAAATCCTTAGCATCTGTATTTAAAACATTTTTTATATCATTTATCTCTTGAGGTGTTAAATCTATATGAACCTCTCCTGCTGCATATTTCTTTAATTCTTGAGTAGGCAAAGCAATAGATTCTCCTCCCATAACCGTAGCATCAACATTAATTTGCTTTCCTTCTATATTCAAGTATGGCGTATCAGGAAGGCCTTGATTCATATAAGAGAGCAAAAGAGCGTCTAATTTTTCATTTGATCTTTTTATTTTTCCTAAAAGCGCTTCTATATCTTTTAGATCTTTATCATTTAGTTTAATCCCTATTGTTTTATATACCTCTTCTGCAAACTCTTTTTCACGAGACTTAATGAAATTACCCGCACTATCCACATATTTATTAAGATAGTAATCTTTTTTACTTATCAAATATATAAAGGCTCGTTCAACACTCTCACTTGACTCCTTTAAAATCCCATTTATTTCGTTAATAAGTTCCATATCATCAAAAGTTAAATCAAATCCTTCAAATAAGACAATCTGAGGAATGGAAACGCTATCAGGAAGGTTACTTAATTCCTCCAAATAATCATAAGTAAAAACGATGTCTTCAGGTAAATCTAAATTCAAAGAGTCAAGAAGATAAGATAACTTTTGTCGATCTCTATCTAAAATATAGGAATAAGTTCTATACGCTACGCCTTTAATATCATCTTGAATCACAAAAGTACATTTGGAAGTAAAATTATTTATGATAAAATAAAACTCTTTTACATACCTATTGTCATTATACGAATACACAAGAGTTGCGTCACAATTATAAAACTTTACAGAAGGAAGAGATGTTTTAGCTTTTTCATAGAACACATCAATAAATATGCTTTTAGGTTTTACATCCTCATAAAAGGGAGATTGAAGAATCACAGTATTAGAACTAACAAATCTATTCTCTAACAAAGGTGGAGATATAATAAAATTATCCTCTTTTTCATAACTCCATGCATACACATTCTTAAAACTTTTACCCTCTCTTGAAATAACTTCTTTCTGAGAGACATCACAAAAATAACCTCGAGACAAATACTTTTCATAAATATCCTGTGCTTTATAATAAAGAAGAGGGAGCCTCCCACCTATATCTTCGCTTTCTAATTCGCTTAAAACATCATAAAAGTCCTGAATCTGTTCTCCTCCGTATTTTGATATCTTAGAATAACTGCTTAAATAACTTAGATGAAGAAAACTAAATCCTATAAGTGCCACAATTATTGCCAAACCCACTACTGATGCTATGCCTTTATTATTTGCTAACAAAGTATCTCACCTTCATAATAAGGTTTTTTCCTTTATAATCAAGCACATAATCTCTCTCAATAACATCTTTTTTAGAAGTACTGATTCCATATCTGTGGTGTTTTATAGCTCCCTCTGTACTTACATAATCCCCTAATTTATAATTAATCTCTCGATCGTCTATGCTCAAAGAAGCTGAAATCACAGCAACTTTATCTATCATACCTTCTACCTTACTATTAACTTTTTCGTCAAAAAAATATATCCAACATTTTTTAAGATTATTAATATCTTGTTTCTCTACCATTTCGACATTATTGACATAAGGCAAATTAAATAAAGATATGCAAGACTGATCCATTAAAAAATCTAAAGGAATATTATCAGCATAATAAGAATTCCCCCATACTTCCAAACGAGGTTTAGTTATTTTCAACTTAAAATAAGCGTTAATAAGGCTAATAACTAACAGACTTATCCCCAAAACTATAATTACGATAAAAGGTATGGCTATTAAAGCACCTTTTCTATTCATTACCATGACTTACAACCTCCACTCTGCCTGCTAAATAACGTTTGTTATAATAATAAAGAACAGGAATTATTTGCCTAAACTTGATATTATCTTTTTTATAATTTATTTCACCTTCGAATTTTTTATAAATAATATTTTCTTTATTGTTAGGTAAAATAAAAATAAGTTCGGTGTTCTTAGGTAAACTTTGACCTACGCATGAAAGATCTTTTTTATGACAGTTCAGCAAAGCACTCGCATTAATTATATAAGGTGTTGCATGATTATTTAAATCTCTTAAAGTTAAGTTGGAGGATCTAACAACCCATAAAGCGTATGTTGTTGCCTCGCTTACAGAAAAATCATAATGGTAAGTAATCCTCGTATTAACAACATAAAGAAATCCTGCATAAAAAACAACAAATGCAAATAACACTACATAAAAAATCATTTCCATTGTTTCTCCAAATTCGTGCTCAGCCATGTAACAACCCTCAGCATAGTGTTAAAGTGCCATCTTTATTCTCTAAACATATCTCCCTGCCTTTATAGGATCCTACACTAGTGTCAAAAGGTAACTTATAGGAGAATGATCGCGAAGTACCTTCAGGTAATTTACAATTTCCTTCATATGCTATGCTTATATACCTGCTATTCAAGGAAATAAAATACTTATCAGGAAGGTCTAGAATAAAAGAAGCATGTTGTGTAGACATAACAGCATATATCGCTTCTCTCACTATTTTAAAATTCGTGGAATGCAACAAATAAACCAATTGGCATTGTTGAGGAGTAAAATATTTATAATAAGCGATAAAAATAGATGCTATAACAATAAAAGCTCCTACTCCTATTAAAGTGTATTCTGCACCTTTCCGCATATATATAAATAGATTAGAGGCATATATAAAATTATGAGAGTATTTGAAGTGAGTTATGAAGTTTGTAACAAAGTAGGGGGGATACATACTGTAATAAAATCCAAAGCAAGATACTTGGTTGAAAAATACGGTCATAACTATTATTTAATAGGTCCTGCAGTTAATAAAGAAGAGATGTCTGCTGAGTTTGAAATGATTAAAAATAATCCATTTCAAAAAGAATTTAAAGAATTAGAAAAGGAAGGAATAATTTGCTATTATGGAACATGGAAGATAGATGGAAACCCTCTAACTATCCTTATTGACTATAATAAGCTGTGGGAAAAGAAAAATGAAATAAAATATATGTTCTGGGACAAATGGAAAATAGATTCTTTAAGAGCAGGTAGCGATTTTGAAGATCCTTTGCTGTTTAGTTACGCCACAGCAAAACTTTTAGAAAAAATAGCAACTAAAAAAGATGTTTTACATTTTCATGAATGGTTAACAGGAGGAGCATTGTTGATATTGGGGGAAAGAGGTTATAAAACAATCTTTACCACACATGCAACAATGTTAGGACGAGTAATGGCAAATTATGTGGATAACTTCAACATACTTATAAAGAACTACAGAGAAAGGAACGAAACGTTAAGTAATAAATTTGCATATGATTATGGAATAGAGGCAAAGCATTTAATGGAGAAAGCAGCAGTTAATCATGCAACTGTTTTTACGACAGTTTCAGATGTTACAAAAGAAGAATGCATGGCCATTCATGGGAGGGAAGCAGATATATTACTATATAACGGCTTAAACGTAGAAAGATTTCCTTCAATCGAAGAATTAGCATATCATCATAAACAAAACAAAGAAAAGATATTTGAATTTTTAAGGGCTATGTTTTATCCATATTATGATCTAGAAATAACTTCAAAAGATAGAGTAATTTTCATTGCAGGGAGATATGAGTTCAAGAACAAAGGTATAGATCTATTCATAGATGCACTGGGAAGAGTCAACAAAGAACTTAAACAGCAAAATTATAAAGGTAACGTGTTTGCTTTCTTTTTTATACCTACTGCTATTAAAGAAGAAAAAAGGAAAATAGTAGAAAACGTCTTACTCTATCATTTTCTTAAAACTCATCTAAAGAAGAAAATAGACTTGTCATTACCTAAAGTAATAAACGCCATGTTCTTTGGAAAGGAGATAAAGTCAGAGCAGTATGATGATGAAGAAATAAGAAATATCGTCTCAAAAATAAAAAATAACAAATATGACATATTACCCTTAACAGCATTTGAACTAGATTATCCGGAGGAAAGGGATTTAATAATTCAAGCATTTAAGAAAAATGAGTTGCTCAATAGAAAAGAAGATAAAGTTAAAACAATATTCTACCCTGCTTATCTTTCTCCATCAGATAGATTACTTAACATGAGTTATTATGATGTTGTAAGAGGGGCTAGCATAGGCGTGTTCCCCTCGCTCTACGAGCCATGGGGATATACGCCAGTAGAGGCCATAGCTAACGGGACTATAGCAATAACCTCATCTACTACTGGCTTCGCTAAATATTTACTCAACAAAAAAAGTTCGTTTAATGGAATATATATAGTAGAAAGAGAAAAAAAGACATATAAAGAGAGTGTTGAAGAATTAACAAAAATCCTTAAAAAACTTATTCTTATGAGCAAAAGAGAAATAGCTCAAGAAAAGTATTTAGGTAAAGAATTAAGTTACGAATTTGATTGGAGCAACTTTATAAAATATTACTTCAAAGCTCATGAACTTGCATTGAGGAGATAAAAATGTTAGAAAACTTTTTGATAATATTATTACAACTATTAATTAATATTGTTCAGAGTTTTTTTCTTTTAATTGTAGGATTTATTAGCAGTTTAAGAGATTTAGCTATTTATCTCAATAAATCATCACCATTAGAACAAGTTTTAATAATAAGTATTCTTATGCTTCTTACATGGTTTGTTCTAAAATTCTTTATATCCTCTATGAAATCATTAATTTTTATAAGCATCGTTTTCTTAATACTTCTTATCTTATTATTTCTCCTTATTTAAAGAGAGAATAATTTTTAAAATTGATAAGGCTTAATAATACCAAGGGCCTGTGGTGTAGCTTGGTTAGCACAAGGGCTTGCGGAGCCCTTGGCTCGGGTTCAAATCCCGACAGGCCCGTTAGTCCCTTTTAGAAATTAAAGATACTGCTTCTTCTTCATGATAACCCGTACCAAAATTATAGTCAAATTTATCTTCTTCTAAAGAAAACCTTCCTGTAAATATATCTTTTGAGTCTTTTGATAAAGTAACATAATATTTATTATCAGAAACATGCTTAACTTCTACCTCACAATCAGGATATCTACTTTTCAAGTAATTTTGCAATTTTAATGCGGTTTTCTCATAATCTATATTACCTTTCTCGTCTTTCTCAATTATTTTGTTAATATTTGTATTAATTTCGCTTTGTACCTTGCCCCCCAGGATGTTTTGATAATAGAACTTTCTTCCCATCTCTACCAAAGCCATTGAAGCAGCAGAAATACCTGTACTGAAACTCCAAGAACCCCACCAATAAAGCACAGAATCAAATGTGCTAATACCTTCCGGTTTTTCCTCAATAGCCTGATACAATCCAAATAATGTAGGCCCCCAGGCAAGCCATCTCAAAGTATCGTGCCCAGACATATATTTAGAAGTAAGTTGGTTTACAAGAGTAGAAGTTGCTGTACCTACTGCTATCTCACCTACATTAATTTTTCCTTCATAAACCCAGGAATTAATACCTGTTGTTATCAAATTAGTAGCAATCTGTGAAGTAAGTGTTTGAGTTGTAATTTCTTTAGTTGCACTGCTAAATCCTTTAAAGCCCATTAATGCACATACTGCAGAATAGACACCTCCGCCCAAACCGCTTATAGCCTGAGGTAATTCCATAATAAAAGATCTATGATATCCTTCTTGTTGTGCATCATACTCTCTTTTCAAATCGGAATAAATAGAACTATAGGAATCTCCTGACATTAATCTATCTTCAACATCATATATTTCATTGGTCACTTCCTCATGTTTTTGTTCTATATTCTCTAATTGAGTTTTCATTGATTTACTCATAAGCAGCGCTCCTCCTAAAGTACACACATAAGAGTAATCTAAGAAACCAAAGCATAATCCATCAGCTTTTCCTAATCCTCCATAACTTTTAGCTTTAGAATGACACGTAGCTCTCTTATGAGGTTTAACAACCATACATCCTATAGGACAACCTGTATGTTTAGGTATAGAAAGAAATTCTAACTTTCCTTTTATACCTCCTTTACCAAATGCGTTAGCTCCAAAGGCAGCGTCCATACCTGCAACACTCATTGCTGCTTTAGACGACCTACTGGCAATACCGTTTATTTTGTCCCTTTGCTTCTCAAGCTCATCTTTTTGTTCTTTTAAAGAATTTAACTTCTCTGTTAATGTGCCATAACTATTTTCCATAATAAACTTAAAAGGTATTTCTTTAGTGCCTTCCCTATCCCAAGGTCCATCACGTATCATTATCTTTACATACAAAGGAATTTCCATCTCCTGCGTTGTGTATGGTATTGCGCCTGTGAAATCATCCATTAAAAAGTCGAGATTAGGAAGCATACAATAAAACTTCATTCCTCTTTTTCCATACTTAAATGAATCAATACCTTGGTATTCGCTATTTAAAGGAACACATGTAGCGGAGTAGAAATCCCTAGCATTACCTAAAGAATAATAAATAGAGTGCAACTCAAAATCATCTGTATGATACATTTCAGGCACACTTATAATTACACCAATACTACTGGCAGAAAAACTACATAATGGCTGATCATAATTCACATTTCCATAACCATAATCTTGCTTTAAAACATCCCATATCTGCTGAGTTGAAATAGTAGTTGAAACTCTATTAGCATTATAATCCTCGTAATATTTTCCTACATTCACAGGAATTATACAAACAGGTAAGTCAGTTAAAGTTTCTTGTGAGGTTTTATAAGCATCCTTGGAAAGCACAACAATTTCTCCGTTAAAACTAATAGAAGAATAAGTTGATAAAAGCTCATTAGGTATAACCAATGTTAACGTTTGAGATGCAAATTCCTCATCCACGTGGTCTCCAGAAGCATAATATGCAAACACCCCTATAGCAGAAACATAAGTAAATTTCTCAACATTATTCAAACTCGCAGTACAGTGCACTTCATTCTCCTCATTAACTTCACATTTTGGTCTAAGTTCATAAGTTTTTTCTCCTGTATCTATAATCAATTTAATACCTTCATAACCTTCCAATTTGTTAGTTGCCAAATCAGGAGCATTACTCTTCAAAATACCGTCTAGCGTTAAATTAAAAGCAGATAAATCACATTTATAATCTTCATCTATTGCGCAACTTACTCTTCCTTCTTCATCACTGGGCACTATAGATATCTTTGTATCCACGATCTCATAAGAAATATCTTCATATGAGGCTATATCTGCACTGAAAAATACGCTTTCTTTAGATACATGATAACTTACATCATTATTAAGTGTTGTAGTAAATATAAAGGTTCCTGTTATTCCCTGGCCTTTTAATTTTATTACACTACCAGGTTCAAAGTAACATTCAAACCGAGCTGAAAGATCTTGATGCTCTGTTATTTCACAACTCATCTTGTATTCTTTCCCATCTTCTGTTAAAAAAGATCCCTGACTTAAAGAAAAATCAGCATCTGTAGGTATGCCTATAACATCTACGGTTATATGTCCTGAGGGCTCAGAAACTGAGCAATAAGTACTTCCTACCACCGAACTACATTTTATTTGAGAGTCTATTATCTCTACATTAGTTGTAAAAGCAGATGAAAGATCTTGCAATAAAGTAGTTGCTATGAACGTTGAATCATAAGGGTCTAAAGAGAGATCAGAGACATAAAGCCTACCTAAGTAATAAACATCAAACGTTAAAGTTCCTTGATAGTGTAATATACCTCCCTGAACCACAGGAACATTAGAGCAAAACATTCCAGAAAGAACATGAATGTTAGGGAATACACAATCATACCTTATCCTTTCATCATCTACTTTCCTACATTCCACACCGGTTAAGTAAAAAGTACGGGAAGAGCCAGAAGGAAAACTAACAGTTAACCTAAAATTCTTAAAAGCAAGATCTCTTTCTCCTATTTCAATATAATTAATTTCAGGATATAAAGTCAAATAAAAAGATTCGCTACCTCCATCATACATCTCGATGCAATAAGTGCCTTCATCAGCATTATAAACAGATCCTTCTAAATCCTCTCCTATCAATTCATAAGATACGGAAGATAAAGTGAAAGGTTCATATACCACCTTATCTATCTTTAAATTAAGAGTATGCTGAGTATTAAATTCCTGATCATCATATACATAAGTAAACAACACATCTATATTAAGTTGTTGAGGTAGAGAAGAACCGTAATGTCCAGAAATAACGGGTAAAAGGCATAAATAATAATCAGATGATTGCTCGCATTCTACCTCCCCATTAAAGTTATCTAAACTTGTTCTCATCTTTACAGAAGTAATATAATCAGTATCAATGCCTAAAACCCTAAATTTAACTATTGCTTCTTCTGCTAATTCGTAATAATCAGTACCTTCTATATTCCTAAAAGTATAGCTTTCTTTGTCTAAGAGTACCTCATAATTAGCGTTTTGCTGAACGTAACTTTGAATCTCCTCTGGTGTTATCAATGAAGTAATAAGTACAGGTAAAGAAAAAGTAAAGGAAAACTCTACAGGATCATTATCTCCCATTGTTGCCTTCACATTTAAATCAGCACTAATACTTACTTGATCGTTTTCTGATAAATTATCTGTAGAACAAGTGATAACATTATTAACCTCAAAATTGTTTATTTGACATTCTGCCTCTATTAAATTTTCTTCATTCACATTAAAAGTACAAAAAGACAATGGCATTAAATCAATAGAAACGCCGTTTAAATCCAAAGTAAATGCAGTTATCTTCATGTATTTAGGATTTAAGAAATTAGAGTTAAAGTAAAGTTTAATTACTAACGGATCTCCCATATCTTTAATATCTGTACACGATTTGTGATATGCTTTAGCTTCTAAATCCTCACCTTCGATCTCGTAAGAGGTTAATTGTAAATTTAAATGTTCAGGAGGTAAAGCATTGACACTTATAGTTATTGGTTTCTCCTCGTTATAATCCCTACTATCGTAATTAAAATGAATTCTAAGGTTAAAAGAATAAGTATCACTTAATGTGGTTAATTCAAAAGGTGTTAGGTAACACTCATACGCTATAGAAGCCACGCTTTCTGTTCTAAAATTGCATGAAAGAGGTTGTTGATAATTATCTATAGAAGATCTAACAGATAAAGAATCTTTATCAAACTTCATTGGATCAATATTTGTCACAATAACATTAAGTTTAATAACCTCCTTTAAAGAATAATAAGGTATACCTTCAATACTTACAAAATCGTAACTGCTTTTCTCAGGAGATACTTGTAAATTTAACTCCGCATTTCCATACTGCGGTAAAAGTAATATCATCAAAATGCTTAATAAAAGCAGTTTCTTCACAATTCTCACCCTATTTTATGATTTACAGCAACGATATTACAACCATTTTGTCTCATTTTATTAACAACCTCACCTACATTACAGCAATAACCATCATTTAATAAGCAAGAGTCCACATCTTGAGATTTAAGCAGGTTATAAGTTTCAGGATCACATGTGAAAGCTATTGTTTTTAATCTTTTACATACATAACTATTTGGAAGCCCTAAGTTAAGAGAATAGGTTCTTTTATAAGACTGACGACCATACAATTTCATACCACACCCTTCCTTAACAAGATTTACAAGATCTTTTTTATAGAAATTATACTGAGCATTAAAATCATCTAAACCGTATTTTCCTGCTGCTACTTTATAAACATTAAGATAACCATTTGAAACATAGTCGTGGGCGGTTTGTATTTTTTCCACTTTTACCACAGGAATATATAAAGTTATGTGAGATGCGTCATTAGATAACATAATAAATTGCACGTCGCTTAAATAAGATACTTCATTATTAATGTTAACAGATTCCTGGTTAAAAGTAGCAGGTAAAGAAGAAAAGAGTTGAGCACGCACATACAAATTAAGAGGAGGTAACTCTATCTCATAATTCTTATTTTTAGAGTTTATATCCAATGCATTAACAAAAGCAATATTATCTTTTGTTAAATAACTTGTTACTTTCTCCTCCATGTTTTCATTTTCATTAAGTTGAGTAGGATCATAAACCAACAAATCATCTTCTGAAAAAGCAACAATTCCTTCGTAATTTTCATCTAACTCATCCTTAACCTCGCAATAATCTAACCATAACAGCGCATTAGAAGATCCCAAACCAGGAATATGAGAGGAAACATCTAAACTATATCCATAATTAGGGTTAATTATATCTTCATCATCATAATAGGGCTTAGGTTCAAGATTAGCATGAGCCACTATAAATTTAACATCTACTTTGCGTTCTTTTAAAGGAGCTAACACCACATTAATAAGCGATAATTTAGAAGGATCGACTCTATCATAATAAAAAATATAGCCTTCTTTTTCCACAACAAATAAAGGATCGTTACTATTAGAAGGAATTTTAAATTTTAGATAACCATTAGAATCTGTTTGTCCAACATAACAACCTTTATAATAAACATTAGCTTCTTCAATAAATTCTCCTGTGCTTTTATCTCTTACTCTCACCGTCAATTCCATACCTGTTGGAGAACATTCTCCTTGATAAGAAGGAGAAGAAGGAGTATAAGGATTAGAATTATCAGCAATGCCATCTAAAACAGTAGGTGCATAAACTAATTCATTATCAGGATAGTCATCATAACCACAATCTTCTTTTGGCACCATATTTTCAATCATACTAAACTCCGCAAAATTATAAACAGCATCTCCTCCTACTAAATCATCTTTTACAGAAACAATATAAGCGAATGGGAAACTATAAGAAAAATCATATCTTTGTATGCATTCTGCAACAGGTGCAAAAGGATTATAAGAGAGCCATATATTGTTACTAACATGAATTCCCTTATTAAACTTAAAAGTAAAATCATCTGGTTTTCTTAGAACCACGCTTAATCCTTTATAATCCTTTAGCAAAGATTCAGTTGCACCCACTTTAATTAAATTGTAGTGAGGTGGATCTTCTGGCTCTAAATTTAAAGGTTTGAAGAAGTCTATGTTTGATAAAAGATAACCATATAATCTATAAAAATGATCGGTTAATTCTACAGCAGAAAGGCTCATACTGTCTCCACATTTTGTTAAGATACCTCCAGTAGGTAAATAATAAGGATCCGCAGAATAAAGCAGATTAATCATATAAAAATCAGTAAGTCTCAATTTTGACATCATTTCTGTAAAATTAGTAGCAAATTCATGAATCTCTTTCAATCGTGTAGGTACTTCCACAAAATAATCAGAAGGTAAAGCCATGCCTTTATACTCTATATTAATATCTGCGAGAATTTGAACTTTATCATCAAGAATATTTAAACTTAGAGCATTTATTCCATAAAATTTAAAATCCTTATCTTGTTTTTCATATGTTTGCATTTTTTTGTGAAAATAATATGCAGTTCTTTTTTCTAAAGAATCCTTTATTTCAGAAAGAGAAGGGTAATGGTTTTCACCACACACTCTGTATAATGCAACATAATTCATTGCATAATCCATAGATTTAGAAGGATAATAAGTACCTTGATAACCTTTAGGATAACCTCCGTTAAACTCTACTTCTTTCAATGCTTGTATAAATGCAGAGGTTAATGCTTGCTTTACTTCCTCTCTCTTTATAGTTTGCTGATTACTCATTCCTGCTGAGGCAGCCTCGCCTATGGCTTTACCAGTAAAATTAAAGGAATTATTATAAACAAAAAGACCTGTAATAATTATTAGAGTTGTTATTACTAAAGCACCTACAGATACCGCAAACGTTGCTTTCCTCGTCATAATACTACCTCAAAATCAAAAAACAATTGCTTATATAAATATTCTGGTTTTATAGTGCATTGATGCGTATCTGACCCACATTTATAATGAGTATCTGACCCACATTTATAGTCCGTATCTAACTCACATTTATAAATTTTTACTTCAAAGGTATATGTTTTGGCCTCATCGTCCTCTTTTTTTAACTCATCCGTAACCTCTCTTTTAGGTTTTATAGTAAATCTTACTTCGCCTGCTTCATTTGGCTGAATAGGTCCTAATTTTAAACCACTTTCTAAGTTCTTATTACTTATCTCAAATTTATTTAAGTCAGGGGATGATAAAACTACTAAAAATGAGCGAGGTTGAGAGTAGGTATTACCAACAACGATGGCTACTTCTAATTTCTCATTGGCTTTTATAGTGCTTTTACCCTTTAAAATAGTTGCTTTATCAGTAGTACCTTGAAGTATGTTAGTCTTTGCCTGTTCTAAAGCACTATCAGATATACCTTTTATGCCTTTCATAGTTCCAACTATCCAACTAATACCCAAACCAAGAATAATAACAGCAAATACCACGCCAACGATCATGCCCAAACTTATTTGATATCCTCCTTTTTTATGTTTTTTTAGCATAGTCTCACCTAATAACATAATCGCCTAATAATATTATGATATTTAAAATATATATAATTTTTTGAAATAAAGATGAGTATATGAAGATACTTAAACTCTACATGACTCTCTTAAAGAAACATGGCCCTCAAAATTGGTGGCCATGTGAAGGAGAAAAATACGGTAATGAAGAGATTGCAATAGGAGCCATACTAACGCAAAATACTTCATGGCGTAATGTAGAAAAAGCTTTAGATAACCTTAGAATCCATAATCTCTTATCATTAAAAGCGCTTTCAGAAGCGCCTATAATAAAAATAGCCGAGTTTATTAAACCTTCTGGTTTCTATAATCAAAAAGCAGAAAGATTAAAAATGTTTGCAGAATACATAACCTCTAATTACGGTAATTTAAAGAGATTTTTTGAGCAAAATAAAAGTTTGAATGAATTAAGAAATGAATTATTGAAATTAAAAGGTATAGGAAAAGAAACTGCAGATAGCATATTATTATATGCTGGATTTAAGCCTGTTTTTGTTGTAGATAAATATACCCACCGACTTTTTATCAAAGAAAAAATATTACAACCTAATGAGAAATTTGACTACGAAAAGATAAGATCGATGGTAGAGGAGGAAATAAGAGAAGTCAAGGACATGCAAGAGTTTCATGCTCTCATTGTTGCTGAAGGAAAAGAAATGAATGCGAATAAAAAGAATAGGTGTGGGCATAAGTAATACGTTGTATTACACGTATTACATTGTAATACTTATTAATTTTTTTGTTTTTCTGCTTCTAATAAAGCAGCTGCTAAATCGCCACTATGTTTTTCCAAAAGTTTCTTAGCTTGCTCTTGTGATAAAGAAGCTTTTTCCATGAGTATATTAATATCTTCTTCACTTATCTCTAAAGTCTCTTTGGTTTCTTTTTCCTCAACCTTTGCAGCAATTATTTGAAAAGTAATCATGCCTTGACCTGTCATTTTTTTAACATCTGCCGGCTCTATTAAAATTTCTTTGTTCTCTGTTTTAATTATAACTTCTTTAACATCCCTAATTTCCTCCATCTTAATACCTAATTGCTTTAACATTGCTGCCATTTGAGAAGGATTAACAGGAAGCATTCAATCACCTATAACCTATATATTTATCAAAATATTAAAATATTTTCATGGAAACTATTAAAGATCTTAATGCTTATATTGTCTATAATAACAGACTAGAGCAAATGGTTGAAGTTGAGATCAATAAAAAGTATAGAGGAACATCTCCATCTGGAGCTTCTAAAGGATCCTCTGAAATTAAGTATTTGAAAGCAACAACATCAATTAAACGTTTAAAAGAAATATTTCCAAAATATATAGGAGAAAAAATAGATTTTGAAAAACTAGATAGAGAGATAAAATTACTAAAAACTCGTTTAGGAGGGAATGGTTCGATTGCATTTTCCTTTGCCTTATTTAACGCTTCCTTTAAATTAGAAGAGAATAAAATTTATTATTTTCCTTATCCCTTAGGTAATGTAATAGGAGGAGGTGCACATCATGGATTCGCATCCTTCCAAGAATTTTTAGTTTTACCGTTAAAAGCTAAAACCTTTCCTAAAGCTATGGAAACAATGGTTGCAATTTATAAAGATCTAATGGAAGAATTCTATAATAAATTTTGTGGGTTTAATGATGAGGGAGCCATGATAATAAAAGAAAAAGAAGAAAACATTTTAGATAAATTAGAGAAAGTCGCTTTAATGCACGGGGCCAAAATAGGCATAGATTTCGCGTCAAACTCATATTATGACAAAAAAAGCAATAGTTATAAAATCAAAGGCAAGAAAATAAAAGCTGAAGAGTATAAGCAATACGTCATAGATCTTATAAAATCATATCATCTAATCTATGCAGAAGACCCTTTACATGAAAAAGATTTTGAAGGATTTGCAGAAATAACTAAGAAAGCTAAAAAAACATATATAACAGGTGATGATCTTACCACAACAAATCCCGAGTTGTTAAAAAAGGCTATCAAACATAAATCCATTACAGGCATAATAATAAAGCCAAACCAGATAGGTACTATAACAGAAGCTTTAGAAACTAAAAAAATAGCAGAAAAACATAAGATATTGCCTGTGTTATCTCATCGTTCAGGAGAGGCGGATGATTATACTATCTCACATCTAGCATTAGCTTATAATTTCAAAGTAATAAAAGCAGGGATAGCACAATCACGAATACCTAAACTTAACGAGTTGATGAGGTTATGGAATACGATAGAAAAAAAGAAAATGTCAAAGATATAAAACAAGAAGTAATAAAAAAAGTCACGCCTACTGAAAAGGAAAGGAGGGATCTCTTAAAATTATTTGAAAAAATAAAAAAAATTATATTAAAAAAGGATAAAGAAAAGCTAATAAAAAAAGTAGAATTAGTAGGTTCTGTCGCTAAAAATACGTTTCTTAAAGGAGAAGGTGATTTAGACATCTTTATTTTCTTTGATGAAAGCATTAGCAGAGATAAATTAGAAGAATATGGTTTAATGATAGGTAAAGAAGTTTTTAATGAATTGAAAATCAAACACGTAATAAAATATGCTGAACACCCTTATGTAAAAGGATCTTACAAAGGAATAAAAATAGAAATTGTTCCTGCGTATTATTTAGAATCCATAAACAAAGTAGTAAGTGCTGTTGACAGAACGCCGTTTCATAAAAAATATGTCATTGAACATTTAAAGAATCCTGAAGAAGTGTTAATCCTTAAAAAATTCATGAAAAGCATTGGAGTTTATGGTTCAGAACTAGCTGTGAAAGGTTTTTCAGGATATGCAGCAGAACTTTTAATAATAAAATACAAAAGATTTGAAGAAGTGCTAAAAGCAGCGATAAACTGGAAAGAAAAAGAAGTTATATGTTTAAAATCGTGTAATAAAAAAAAGATCATAAAAAAGTTTAAAGATGCTGCTTTTATAATTGTAGATCCTGTTGATCCTAATCGTAATGTCACTGCTGCAGTGAGCAAACAAAGTTTTATGAAATTTAAGATTTTCTCTTACCTTTTTTTATCCCATCCTTCTTTAAAGTTTTTTGAACATGTAGTACCTTCCTACAGAGAAGTTATGCAAAAGGTTAAAAAAACAAAACGTCATTACTTTATAGCACATTTCAAAAACAATGAAAAGGTTATAGAGGATATCATTATGCCTCAATTAGAGAAATTAAGAAAATTAGCCATTTATTTTTATAAATTGCATGATTTCGCTGTAGTAAGAAGTTTTCCTTATTACTGTAGTAAAGGATATGGTTTATATTTTGAGTTTCATGCTTATGCTTTCTCAACAGAAAGACACGTAGAAGGACCCGACTTAAAGGCGGATATTAGCAGAATAAAAAACTTTCTAAAAAAATATAAAGAAGTGTGGGTTGATGAGAATGGAAAAATTAATGCTAATACTCCTCGCCTATATAAGAAACCAGAAGATTTTTTCTTAAACTTAAAAGACAAAGATTTTAACGAATTGAGACAACAAGGTATTCCTAAAAACATTGCTAAAGATTATAAGAGTTTGAAAATAAAAAAATTAGAGAGATGTAATGAGTTTATAAAAAGATTAAAATTAATAGAAACAAATAAATATAATTAAAAACTTAAAATATTATAGGGTGTTAAAATGATAGGATATCTTTTTTTGTTGGCAGTAGGTGTTTATTTAC
>WAPH01000026.1 GCA_015520895.1 Nanobdellati archaeon
GCTCCCAAGAGGAAGGGGTTCCCGAAGGGGCAGAGCCCCTTGTCTGAGCGTAAGCGAAGATAGTCACCTCACGCGTTAGCGTGATGGTGGCTCCCAAGAGGAAGGGGTTCCCGAAGGGGCAGAGCCCCTTGTCTGAGCGTAAGCGAAGATAGTCACCTCACGCGTTAGCGTGATGGTGGCTCCCAAGAGGAAGGGGTTCCCGAAGGGGCAGAGCCCCTTGGTATGGGCCGGGCCGGATTTGAACCGGCGACCTCCGCCGTGTGAGGGCGGCGTCATAGCCACTAGACCACCGGCCCTTTAGAAAAATTCTTTTTCAAATAGATTCATGAAGTGTATTAATCTTTCTTCATTTCTTTTAAATTTTTTGTTGGCTATTTTTATTAAACTTTCATAATCCTTCACGATTTCCTTCTTCTCGTAAAACAACGGTGCTGCTAAGGCATCTAAACCAATGAGTTCTACCATTATTCTGGGCTTTATCTGCATTATCCCACTTCTTTTTAATCCTGCTTTATTCCTCGCCAACTCTAAAAATTTTTCGGCTGTGGATAAATTTCTAACACCTATATGAAGGATAAAAGAATCTTGTTTCAACCACGTAATTTTGCCTTTTTCCCATGTTATTACTTGTTTTATTTCCTCTAATTTTACTGTTCTATGCCATTTCCCTAACCATTTATGTTCTTTTTTATTTTCTCTAAAAGGTACGAGATCCACAGTTATTCTGCCGTAGCATGAAGATGTTGTATAAAAATCTTTATGCTTATTTATCAGATCTAAGTAACGTATTATTGGCTTATCCACTAAATTTCGATCTTTTGCTTCTTCTAAATCTTTCAAGGCTATTGCTTTGTATTCTTCAAAATCCATAATTTTTTAAAGAATATAATAAGTTTTAAAAGTATGCTTGAAAACTATGTTGCTTTGGCAAGTTCGTATGCAGTTAATGTAATATACTCACTGGGATATTTAGGTATAGTTTTTTTAATGTTTTTAGAAAGTTCTTTTTTTCCATTTCCTTCTGAGATTGTTATGATCCCTGCAGGTTATTTGGCTCAGCAAGGTAAAATGAACATTTTTATAGTGGTTTTGGCAGGCATCGTTGGTAGTGTGATGGGTGCATTATTCAACTATTATTTAGGTTATAAACTTGGCAGACCTTTCCTCTATAAATGGGGTAAGTATTTGCTAATAGATAATAAGAAATTAGAGTGGATTGAAGAAAAGTTTAACCTTCACGGAGAGATAATAACTTTTATTGGCAGGCTGATCCCTGGATTGCGTCAATATATTTCTTTTCCCCCGGGTATTGCTGCAATGAATAAAAAGAAATTTTTGCTTTATACTATAGCAGGTGCAAGCATTTGGATTATTATTTTAACTTTGCTGGGTTATTATATTGGTGAAAACATAGATCTTATAAACGCTTATCTCAAAGAAATAACTTATGGTTTAATGGTTTTTGTAATTGTGTTGCTTATCATTTACTTTTTACTTAGATTAAAGGTTTTTAAAGGTTCTTTGCGCAACAAATAATATGGACGCTAACGCTTTATTACCAAAACATATTAATTATCAAGCTATTGGCTTTAAATGCGGATTAGAAATCCATAGGAGGATGAAAGGTAAAAAGCTCTTTTGTTTATGCGATGCGGAAGGAACGGATGATGTTAAGGAAATATCACGCTTTCTACGTGAGTTAAGGATATCTCAGTCTGAGCAGGGTAGTATAGATCAAGCAGCATTAGAAGCATTTAAAAAAAGGAAGTATTACGAGTATGTGGTTTATGATAAGGGCGTTTGCTTGGTTGAGATGGATGAACAACCGCCTTATCATGCTAACCCAGATTTGGTTAAAAAGACATTAAAATTAGCTAAGTATTTTTCTTGTTCTTTACCAAATGAAATTATATTTATGAGGAAGATAGTGGTTGATGGCAGTAACACTTCTGGCTTTCAAAGAACTGCTTTAATTGGCATTAATGGAAAGCTTAATGATCATGTGGGTATTGAAACCATTTGCTTAGAAGAAGAAAGTGCTCAAATTATTGAAAGAAGTAGCGAGAAAGATGTTTATGATTTGCGAAGGTTAGGTATTGGTTTAGTAGAAATAGCTACAACACCTACTATAAGAGATGATAAGGACGCATATGAAACAGCTAAGTTGTTAGGAGAAATTTTGAAATTTACAGGATTCTTCCAGCGCGGTTTAGGCAGCATAAGACAGGACCTTAATATCTCTATTGCTAAAGGAGCAAGAGTAGAGATTAAAGGCGTGCAGGATCTCGATCTTATACCTGTAATTGTCAGGAGAGAAGTTATAAGGCAACTTTCTTTAATAAAGTTTCAGGAATTAATGAAAGGTAAAAAATTGCAGGTAAGCGATCTTAGCAATGTGAGTAAGAGGTTTAAGAACTCAGAATCTAAGTTATTTAAAGGTAATGAAGTATGGGCTTTTAGTATTAAGAACTTTAAAGGAGTATTTTCTTTAAAACTTACTCCTACAAGAACATTAGGTAATGAAATAGCGAGTTATGTTAAAATAGCAACCAAAGCTAAAGGTTTTATACATACGGATGAGGATCTTAAAAAGTATCGAATTGAGAAGGATGTTGCTGATCTATTAGCGTCACAAGACCTTTACATATTTGTAATAGGTGCCAAGGACATAGCTGATGAAGTAAGAGATGCAATAGTTGAGAGACTAAATGTTTTAATGCAAAAGGTTCCAGAGGAGACCAGAAAAGTAGAGGAAACAGGGGATACAAGTTATTTAAGAAAGTTGCCTGGAGCAGCAAGGATGTATCCTGAAACTGACGTGCCGCCAATTCCGGTTAATTCCGAATTAATGAAGGAGATCGATGAGATGGATATACCAACAAAAGATGAAGTAATTCGCTACCTTTCAGAGTATATAGGTAATGAGGAGCTGGTTAAGCAACTTGTTAATTCAAAATATTTAGATTACTTTTTAGAGTACCGCAACGAGATAGACGTTAAAAAAGTTGTAAAACTCTTACTCACAGAGATTAAAGGAAAAGAGCGAGAATATGGTTTCGATTTTATGAAATTATTACCTCACTCTCATCTTTTGATTAAGGCTTATATTGATGAGAAAATGACAAAGGAAGGAGTTAGTTTAGGTTTAAGAGACCTTAACAATGGCGACGATTTGGACGAGATATTGAAAAGGTACGAGAAGATCGAGGTTGCGAAGGTTCTTGAGGAAGTAAAAGGTATGGCTTTCAAAGATGCAATGGCTTATGTAAGGCAGAGATATGAAGGAAAAGTTGATATTGCGGAGGTGGCAAAGAGATTATCTCAGTTACAGAGAGATAATAAGTAAAAATGCTCCTAAGAACAGTATTGCTCCGCCAATTAGGACTTTCAAAATATGTGATCTCTCTTTTATTTCTCTAAAATAAATTAACCCCCATAATATAGATACAAAGAGGGAAGTTTGGGTTAATGGAAAACCTATTGCTAACCCTAAATTTAATATTGCATAAAAACTTGAGAAATTAGCAGCGTTCCATATTATTCCTGAAAGAATACCAGGTAAGACAATATCTTGCTGCACCTTTCTTCCTAATAATAACCATATCATAAAAGTGGATAAAAATATGCCTAATGTCATCGATAGCAAAAACTCTTGAGATGAAAGCTTAGAGAGTTTTAATGGAACTAAATAAATTCCGAAAACCATGCCTGCTAATACTGCTAATAACAATCCTTTGATTCCTTTTGATTCCTCCGATTTTGTTCGAGAAATGAGAACAACACCGCTTTAAAATATTGCGACACCCATTAAAAACTGAAAGAAATAAGGATCATGATATTTAACCTTTTTCATGGGAACAAGGTGGGAGCCATCCGATTGCTGAGATTGCAACAGCCGTTAAGCCAATGCTTAAACTCATTTTTTATCCCTCCTTCTCTTAAATGGTGAAAGCAAGAGTTCTTTTGCTAACAATCTTAAATCGACTTCTTTATAATATTTTGATCTCTTAGAGTAAAAAAGTATCTCTACCTTTTATAACTTTGTAGTTCTTTTATCTCAACTTGAGAATACTGCTTAAGATACTCAAGTAATGGAGTATAAGATTCTTGCTTAGCGACCTTTAACCACAAATATGTTAAAGGTTGATAGTGTAAAGCCATTATTCTGGCAACACCAATTAACCAATCCTTTTTTGTATTAATTCTTATTATTTTATCATCATACCCGTGTTGCCATTTATATGCAGTAGATTCTCCTATGATGGAACGATAACGATTTGTTGGAAATTCATGCGATTCCCATTACTTGGAGCATGCTATGGCAAATCTCATCCAACTTTCTTTGTAATTCTCACCTCCAAACACTCTCATGATGTATTTCTCAAATTCTTTTTGTTTCTCTGGAGTGTCCCATACCAAAGATAAAGGGTTTATATATAGCAATTCTTTTTCTGTGTACTTTTTCCCATTTATAGTATAGGTTTCGTTTGCCACCTCTTTTCACCTCCTCATTATAATATATTATAACGTGAAAATATTTAAAAATTAACTACTATAATATAGTATATTATTAGGGGCGATATAGATGAGTGATGCAAAACCTTTGTTAAAGGAGTTAGAAAATATATATAGACAGGTTCCTCTATTAACTCGATATTCCTCTTTAGTGGACGTTTATAAAGGTATGAAAGATATTAATGGCTTGAAAATGCACATATTTTCTCATAAGTTGTTTGAGCCTATTTTTGAAGGCGAGGTTGTTAATTATTTTAAAGAGGGGTTAAAAGAGGCTAAGAAAAAGATGAAATATGATGGAACACATTGGAGATTGTGTAAGCATTACGATAATGCTGAGAAAGAAGTATTTGTTGTGCAGCCTGTTAAATATAGCATGTTCTTAGCAACTAATAGAAATAAGGATGTTGTGAATAACAGCAAAGACCTGTTTAATCCTTTCATCTACGACGATTTAGCAAACTCTATTGGATCTGTTTCTGCTATCGTCTTAGAAGGGAAAGGTAAATTTTACACCATCATAGGAGAGAGAAGTAAAGAATTAGCTATTTATCCTGAGTTATATGGTACGCCCGCAGGGATGTGCAGTTATGGTTTGGAATTTCATAATAACCTCCTCAAGGAAATAAAAGAAGAAATTAAAATGGAATTTGAAGTGAGAAAGATTAAAGGAACTTATTTAGGTAGAAGTGCAGATGATTTACATCCTGAAACTCTTTTCCTTATATATGGAACATTAAAAAATCCAGAGAGCAACGAGATCAAAGCTAATTGGGAATATAAAATTAAGAATGTCAAACTAGTTGAGATTGGTAGTGAAGAGCACATGCATTACCTTGCTCAACTGATTGATGACATTCCTCAGGGTGTGGTTAAAAGGAAAAATATAGAGAAATATTGGCAAATCAATAAAACACCAAGATGGGTTCCTGCTCAATGGATAGCATCTGCTTTAACCATTGTTTATAAATATTTCTTAAATTCTTTTTCATAATATTTTACTCGGAACTCATACTCTTTAGGTGCGTTTTCTTTTAAATCTCCATTAACTGTATCTGCATATACTAAAATCATTAGAAAGATGGATCTATCCTTATGCTTATTATGCCATTCTTTTAACTTCTCATTCATTCTACCTTCTTTGTTTAATTTATAGGATACAATGCCGTGAAGTTCTCCATGATACTTTATTAGGTATGTTATAAATTCCTTTTCTTTATCTGTAAATCCCCATAATTTATAACCTTCTTTCTCGAAATATTCAGCACTTTTTGCTTCATGTCCTGGAAAATAAGTACCTTGTGAATCCTTCACAGAAGGCGCTTCACCTATCACTTGATCAACCCACTGCTTACCTACGTCATGATATAAGGCCGCTATTTTTAATGCATCTTCGTAAGTTAGGGTTCCTTTTTCATCTACTTTTTGCTGTAAGCGATTGTAAAGAACATGGTTGTTTTCTCCAATCCACTCTAAAGTTGAAAATAAATTAGTTAAAACATTTTTTGTATGAGTGTAAACATCCTCATTGTTATGCCATGGATTGTTTTCTACTTTTTCTTTTAAGGGCTTTAAAACTTTCAAATCAGGATAAATCACTCCATTATCTATTCGGATTTGAGAGGCACTATATTTTGCCATAGTTCTTCACCTCTTTAATATTTGATCTTTTAATCTATTTAAGGACATAAAATTACTACATAATTATAATAACATAATACTTTAAAAATTTTCTTATAAAATTTTTTATTTTTTTATTATAAAATATATGGATAAAAAATTTGAGGAAAAGCTGCGTTCAACCTGTTTTAAGATGTATGTTTCTGCTTTAAAAAAGTTAAGAGACTCACAAAAATCGCTGGACAATCTCTCAGAAGTTAAAGAGAAAAACAGTAATGATTACGCTTATGCTGTAGATGTAATCGTGGATCAATTTTATAAACCCTATCTTGATGATCTTTATAAACGTAATGAGCAAATTAATATTCTTTCTGAGTATTACTCTTATCCTATACGTAATGACGCTAAATACTTTGTGCTTATTGATCCTGTTGATGGGTCGAGAGAGTTAATGAGAGATGAGCGAGCAGCCTGGCTTATTTTTGCGTACGGAAAATGGAAAGGTAAGGAAACAAAGCTTAAAGATATTCAAGGCGTGATATTGGGAAGGTTGCCTCCGTCTCGTGAGCACATTTACGAGTTTATTATGACTTCTGAGACCACAGAACCTTTAGTTTATAAATTTGATCTTACAACCTTGGGAGGAAGAAATATAGAGAACTTAGAAGAATGGGAAGTAAAGAAGTTAAAAAACCGAGGATTAAACGATATTTATCACAGCCATATCTGCTTTGTTGCGCCTTTCCCTCCTTATAAATATGTTGCGGAGATAGCAGATAAATTTTGGAATGCAGTAGGTGATAAAGTTATATTTAACGAGCAGTACTTAACAACGGCAGGTCAAATGCTTGCGATGTTGGAAGGTAAGATTTCTCTCATAGTGGATATAAGAAAGAGTATAAAAAATCGCTATGATGTTGATATGTTATGCGCACATCCTTATGATATTCCTGCTGCTTATCTTCTTAAAAAGTTAAACGCAGTAGTAACAGGAAACGACTTGGATGAAAAAAGCTTTTGGAACCAACCTTTGATACCTCTTAACACAGACATAGGCTATATCGCTTTTCCTAACAGAGAAATGTTTAATAGGTATGCCGAGATTCTTAAGAAGATCCTTAATAAATAGAAAAGAAAGAACGAATATTCTTATTTCTTTTCTTTTAACATTTTTGCAAATTCTAAAGGCACCACGATGAATTTATTACTTGGGTCCTTCGAAATATCTGAAAGTAAATGCAAAGTCCTAAGATAAATTGCGTTTTCATCTTTGCCCATTGTTTTGCTTGCGTTGAGGTAGCGCTTCGCAGCCTCTTCCTCTCCCATGGCCTTAGTTATAATAGCTCTTTTTTCCCTTTCTGCCTCAGCAACTCTTGCCATCGCATTCTTTAACTTCTCATCCACTATGATGTCCTGGATTTTAACATCCACAACATCTACACCATATTCATCCATCTTCTTATCTATTTCTTCTTTTAATTGTTTTGCAATTTCAGATCTTTTTTGTAATAATTCATCAAGTTCATAAGTACCAACGATATCTCTAAGTATAGTTTGGGAATAAGTTGAGGAAAGCAAATAAGGATCTTGTGCTTTAATAACAGATTTTTCAGGGCTTATTATTTTTATATAAGTGATGCTGTTTATTTTTACAGTTACATTATCTTTTGTTATAACTTCTTGTTCTCTTACATCAATAGTTAAAGTTCTCATATCAACTTTTATCATGCTTTGAAAAGGCCAAAAAACCAATCTCCATCCCGGTTGCTTTACTCCTGTAAATTTACCGAAAGTTAACATAACTCCTCGTTCCCATTCATTAATCACTCTTAAACAGGTAAGTAAATAAACACCTACTGCCAACAAAAAAAGATATCCTATCATTTTAACACCCTATAATATTTTAAGTTTTTAAT
>WAPH01000027.1 GCA_015520895.1 Nanobdellati archaeon
CTCATAATTCTCACTAAATCTTTTTGATTAATTCGTCGCTCCCTTTTAAGAATATCTAATAATTTTTTCATCGAATCATCTCTAACTAAATGATTTAATTTTCTATACTTGTAAATCATATATGCAACAAAAGGAGGGACAAGAATAAATAAAAGATACAAGTAATTAAAATAAAAATGAGGTGATGAAAAGATATGATTATCTACATTAACCATATTGTATTGCTCTGTTAAGTTCTCAAAATCATCTAAAATTATTGGAGAAACCAACAAATCATAAGTAATGTTTTCATTTTCATCCACACACAAATTTGCCTCTCCTTCTTTAGATACAACGCCATTATCATAACAATTTACTTTTAAAACATAGCATCCTTTTTTTAGGCTTATATCATATATGCCTGTTGAAACAACTTTCTGTAAAGAAGGTGTGGAATTAACATAAATAACACAATTATTTGCTAAGTTAAAATCATTAATATCATAAATATTACCATATATCCGTGAGGAATAACCATACTCTATAAAAGGAGTGAAGATAAGCAAAATAAAAACAATAGCTCTTAACATTAAATTCACTCTTTCGCAGGTATTATTTTATTTCTAAAAACTGCAATTTCATCAAAAACGTCAACATATACTAGAAAATGTTTTCTACAACAATATCTCTTTAAACCTAATTCGTCAAGTACTTCTTTAGGATCCCTTCCTTTTTTATTAACTTCTTCATCGTACTTTTCCCACAAATGTCCAATAACTTTACCACATGAGATACATCTTACTGGAAAAAGCATAGTAATTACCTCTTACTAAGTTGTTTCTTTCTTCTTGGACCTTGTTTAGATCGTGAAGGTTTATGAGGTTCTGTTCTTCTAGGATCAAAAACTATTAACGACATATCATAATTCAAAAATTTCTTCTCCAATTCGTCGTCATCGTAATATTCAACCAAACCTCGGGCAACAGCTTGCCTCACTGCATCTATTTGACCTGTAATACCCCCACCCTCAACAATCACTTTAATATCTAATCCTTTTATAAGTTTTTCTCCTGCTAAAACTAAAGGCTCTATTGCCCTTAGATATGCATAATTAGGAAAGTAAATCTCTGGAGGTTTCCCATTTATAATAACCCTACCTTCTCCGGAAGTTATATATGCACGGGCTATAGCTCTCTTTCTCTTACCACTTGAAACTATAACCTTTTTTTTCTTCACTGATTTTTTTGTTTGAGTTGCCATAACGTCACACCTTTATATTTGCTCCCAAATAATTACTTACCTCATACAAATAAACATACTTCATATCTTTTAAACTTTCTTTCTTTATATCGTTTAAGTTAATAAATTCTTTGTTTTTGTATTCGTCAGGAACACCAATAAAAGTTTTAACTCGCGCTAAAGCTTTTTTTCCTTTCTCATTTTTATAAGGCAACATACCTCTTATAACTCTTCTTACAATTCTATCAGGCATTCGAGGATAAAAAGGACCTTTGTATCTATCACCTCTATCTCTTTTTTCTTTAAATTCTTTTAATATATTATCTTTGTTACCTGAAATAACTGCTTTTTCACAATTAACTATAACTATTTCTTCTCCTTTTAAAGCATTCTTTGCTACATACGATGCTAATCTTCCTAAAATAGTATCTGTTGCATCTATAATTTGCATTTTCTCCACCTTATTCTATGATTCTGACTTTAAAAGGTCTTTTAGCATTTGCAATAAATTCCTCAAAATCTATTATCTTTATTTTAGATTCGTTAAGTTTTTGTTTTGCAGTTTTGGAATATGACAAAGCCACAACACCGATCTTTTTGTTTACATATCCATATCCTAAAACTTTATCAGGAACAATAGCTATCTCACCTTCATTAACATATTTATTAAGTTTGGTTAAATTAACACCTTTTCTTGATTTTCTTTTAGGTCTATACAATCTTTCAGCCAAATCCTTGAATAAAGGTACTTTTGTCTTTCTATATTTTTTCTCTAATTCCGCAATAAGTTTCCTTAACCTCGGATTAGTAGGTCCTGTTGGTTTAACCATTTAACGTCACCTGTAATCATAAATCGTTCTTCCACCTAAGGGGTCAAACCCCTTGGTGTATGCAGGGGGCGGGATTCGAACCCGCGAAGGCACTAAGCCACAGGATTTCCCATCAATATAACATAATGAACTTAAGTCCTGCCCCATTGACCAGGCTAGGGGACCCCTGCATCACCATTATACATAACCTTACGATTTTATAAAGTTTTTTCTAATTTAATAAGTTCATCTTCTAAATGCTCTAAAGCTTCCTTAAATATATCTAAAGGTTTTAGTGCGCTTATGCTCTCAATATACATCTCATAAATATTATTTTCCTCAATTTCTTCATAACCAACAACTGCAGGAATGTACTTAGCATGATCCTTCCCACTTCCTAAGGTTATAATACCTTCAATATCTATTTCCTGATCATCTAACAATCTTACAACAGGTATGTTATCAATTAAGGGCCTAAAATCTTCATGTACTGTTTTTATATCACTGCTATACACCACTCCAGGTCCCTTCTTTTTAAGAACAAACCTTACAGAACATTTAGCACAACTTATATCCTCACATTCACATTTATTCCTATTTTGAATAACTTTCGCAAAAGTGAAAGGTATCATAGCCAATCTATGAGCTAACATCTCGTTATATAAACCAGAAGTGTTTTTATTAACCTCTATATATTCAATAGCCGCAGTTTCCACGCTATTTAATATTTTCCTCCTTATAGCATTAACAATTGCTGCATCTACTCCTTCTAATCTCAATTTTACATAATCTTGACCTTCTTCTAACACACTTACTTTCATTTAGACCCTCCTACCTCTTTTTCCTCCCGGTTTCCTTGTTTTATCATGTGGTATAGGTGTTGCATCTTCTATCTTTAAAACCTTTAATCCACCTTGAATAATTGCCCTAATAGCGGGCTGTGCTCCCTGACCTGGTATTTTTTGACCATGACCTCCAGGTGCTCTTACTTTAACGTATACTTTTGTAATTCCTTTCTCTAAGGCTTCTTCAGCTGCTTTTTTAGCTGCTTGCATAGCAGGATAAGGAGTACCTTTTAATCTTCCTTTATCAGTGATATTGCCCCCGCTATATCTTGCTATAGTCTCTGCTCCGGTAATATCTGTAATATGTACTATAGTATTATTAAAACTGCTATAAATATGAACTATACCTACTTTACCAAGAGAATTCGATTTTTGTTCTTGAGGCTTATTATCACTCATTTATCTCACCTTTTTCTTGATCAATACTATGCTGTTTAGCAAGAGGAGATGCAGGGTCTAATTCAATAGTATTTTCCTCCTCTACATTTACTATATAACTAGGTACTGTAACTTTTACACCATTTACCCTTATATGTCCATGAACTATAAATTGTCTTGCTTGCAAAGGAGTCTTTGCCAATCCTTTTCTATAAACTAATGTTTGCAACCTTCTCTCTAAGATATCTTCTACATTTAGTTTCAAAATATCTTCTAATTCAGCATTTCTTCCCAATAAACCCCATTTTTGTAACTTATTAAATAAAGCTTTTCTCTCTTCTTCATTCTCTTCTGCAATCAGCGCTCTTGCTCTTTTTCTAAAATCTCTCAAAATTGTTTTTGCTCTCCATATTTCTTTGTTTCTTCTCAAACCATACCGTTCTTTTAATCTTTTTTCCTCCAATATTCTGGACTTATCATACATTTTTTTAGGAGTTAGATAGTGGTTTTTAAATCGTCTTGGATCACCCATTTAACTCACCAATTATTTTTTATTCTTGATAACACCTACTGTCCTTCCATGCCTAAAAGAGGTTCGCGTTCTTTGACCTCTTACAGGTAAACCTAATTCGTGTCTTATACCTCTATAAGCTCTTATTTTCCTTAACCTATTAACATCCGCTTTAATTGTGAGTTCTATATCCGTTCCTATAATATGCTTATCTTCTCCTGTCTCATAATCTTTTCTACGATTAAGCATCCAAGCAGGTATACCAAATTTTGAAGGATTGTTCGCAACATCCTCTATCTTTTTTATTTCTTCTTCACTTAAATCCTTTAATCTTTTACTTTCATCAATCTCTGCAACCCTCAAAATTGCCCTTGAGAAATTATGACTAATACCTTTTACCCTTAATAACGCATGATATACCTTTTTATCACCATCTAAATCGGTATTTAAAACTCTTACGATGTTCTGCATTTTAGTCTTATCATGAGCCATGATTTCGCCTCTTTTTGCAGGTATTCAAAAATAAAACTATCGATTAATTTTAAAAACTTTTCTATTAAATTAAAAACTATTAAATTAAAAAACTACCTTTAATGAGAATACTATCTTAGAATTCCTATCTTAGAATTCATTACATAAATGCGTTACTAATTATTTTTTTAAATTTCAAAGCATTAAAAGGAGCTAATGCATTGAAATCATTATTAAAATAAGCATATAATTTGTTAATCTCTATCCCTTTTATATTACTAACTATCTCTTTTAGTTCTCTCTCTGAATAATCGTATTTATACCATCTCTTGTCCCTTCCATGAAATCTTAAGTATAAAGTGTTTGTTGTTGTAATAATATCTCTAGGTAAAGAATAAGCATCAACACTTACAAAACTTATTTCATTAGAACGCAAAAACTCATAAACTTCTTCATCCCACCACGAAGAATGACGAAACTCTATCGCATATCTAAACTCTTTAAAACCAGAAATTTCGTTATTAATTACCTTTAACAGATCAATACTTTTATGTAAAGACGGAGGTAATTGTATAAGTATAAAACCAAGTTTAGACCGGATAATATTCATAGGATTGTGAAATCTCTCCATATCCTTCGTTACACCTTTAAACCGTTTAATATGTGTGATTGTTTTGTTAAGTTTAAAACTAAATTTAAAATTAGAAGGTGAAAGTTTATCTAATCTTTTTATAGAGGATTTATTAGGAAAATTATAGAAAGTTGAATTTATTTCAACGGAATTAAAAAATTTAGTATAATATTCGAAAAACTCCGAAGGTTTTGCATCTTCTTTATAAAATTTTCCTTTCCAGTGGTAATAAAAATAACCTGAACATCCTATATAGTATTCCATGATTTCCTAAAAATTATTTATGAAAAATATTTTTAAAACAATATTTGATCTCTGAAAGTTCTTATTTTAATAATTTATTTATTTATCTCTCACATAACCTTATATTATGGCTCTCAAAAGATCCTTAGGCTTATTTGAGCTTACCCTATATGGCGTAGGAATGATTGTAGGAGCGGGTATTTATGTGTTAATAGGTAAAGTTGCAGGCTTAGCAGGTTACGGAACATGGTTAAGCTTTTTGCTTTCATCTTTACTCGCTATTTTTACTGGACTAAGTTATGCAGAATTAGCAAGTAAAATTAAGGAAGATGCTGCAGAATATGCATATGTTAGAAAAACCATAAGAAACGATTTTTTAGCACATATAACCGCATGGTTAATGCTCTCAGCCATCATAATTTCAGGATCCACCGTTGCTTTAGGTTTTGCAGGCTATTTGGGAAGTATTCTAAATATCAACCACATAACTTCATTAGCTATACTAGCCATAGTCTTATTTACATGGATAAATTATAAAGGGATCGATCTCTCTGCTAAAATAAACGACTTCTCTACTTTCCTTGAAGTAGGAGGGTTACTTATACTTATAATAGGAATATCAACGCTAACCATTGAAGGAAAATTTTCTATTCCTGATTTTACTCAATTTAATGTAAAAGAAGTTGTATCAGGGGCTATTTTAGCATTTTTTGCTTATATAGGTTTTGGAAGTATAGCTAAAATGAGTGAAGAAGTTAAAAACCCTGAAAGAAACATACCTTGGGCAATAATACTTTCCATATTAATTACTACGTTACTTTATGTTACCATAGCAGGAGTTGCTGTAATTGCTGTTAATCCAGCAAAACTTGCGTCCTCTAACGAACCTGCAGCATTAATAGCCTCTAAAATTCATCCTTCGCTAAGCATAGTTCTTTCAATCATAGCCATATTCTCCACAGGGAACACCCTACTACTGATACTCATATCTGCTTCACGTCTTTTATACGGCCTATCTCATTATAATATATTCCCTAAAGTATTTAGTAAAGTGAGTAAAAAAACGCATACACCTTATATTTCTGTTATAAAAGTGGGAATTATTAGTAGCGTATTAGCATTATTTAAGAAAATAGAGATTGTTGCATCTGTAACTAATCTTTGGACTTTTATAACGTACTTTTTAGTTAATCTTTCTGTAATGTTTTTGAGAAGGAAAGAAACCAAACATCGTAGTTTCAAGAAAGGATTTAAATCCCCTTTAAACATAGGAAATTTTCCTTTATTTGCTTTATTAGGAATTATAGCTTCTCTTGTAATGATAATTTACCCTTTCCTTAATAAGAATATAAACATAAAGCAGCCAGAAATATGGCTTACAGTTTTATTAATTGTATTAGCAAGTCTTCACTACTTATTTAAAAAAAGAATTAAAAAAAGAAGAGGTCAAGCAAGTTTAGAATACCTTATAGTTGTCACGTTATCACTTCTCATATTATCTCCTATGATATATTATGCTTTAGAATATAAAAATAACTTAGATGATGTTAAACCTATTGTCGACTTAAAAAGAACTATGAAATTAATAAAAGAAAACTCCGATTTTGTATTTAGTCAAGGAATAGGAGCTAAGATATCTATAAAGATAGTTATACCTAAACAGGTAGTGCTTATAGAACAAGGAGACACATATTTAAAATTTAGATTAAGAGCTAATTACGGAGAAGAAGATTTCGTGATATTATTTCCATATAATATAACCGGTAGTTTCCCCACACAGCCAGGTTACTATAAATTGACTATAGAAGGTACTGTTGATGGTGTTAGCTATGAATCACATCCGCTATAAAGGTCAAGTTTCTATGGAGTTAATATTCCTCGTGGTTGTATCATTATTGATCCTTAGCATGTTTAGCGTTTATTTTGCCAAAAATGTTACATATTATAAAGATTTCAAAAAAGATAAAGATGCAAAAGAATTGTTAGAGAAATTAAAATGGAACCTCAATTATGTTTACATAGCAGGTAACGGATTTCATCATTTTATTGACCTTCCTTCAGAGATCAATAATAAAATTTATACTGTCAATTTCACAAATTACGGTTTTTTTATAATAGTAGATGGAAAGGCATATTATAGCGACTTGATGTTCAAATCTATAAACGGTACGCTTCAACCCGGAGAAAAAAATGAAATAATCAATAAAGGAGGTATATTATATGTTAAAAGCTCAAGTCCTTAGTGGAGATTACATATTATCAATAACCGTTTTTTTAACATCAGTAGTATTTTTTATTTATTTCACTTCTCAATATACAGAAATAACTCATGTAGAACAAGCTAAAACATACCTTCTTAATAAAGCCAATGAAATAAGAGATTCTATACTTTATTACCCTGGAACTCCCTCTCATTGGAATAGTAGTTACGTAATAAAATACGGATTCTCTGATAAAAGAAATGTGCTTAATATTACAAAACTTACATATCTAAAAAATATTTCTTATGAAGATTTTAAAAACGCATACAATCTTAATGAAGAAGTTTTTATAAATATAAGTTATGTTAATGGAACAAACTATCTACTTTATGGTCTAATACCTTCTAATCCTAGTATTGTAGTTAAATCTAAAGGATATAGTCTTATAGAAAAGAAAGTAGTAAGTGTAGAGGTGCAGGTATGGAATTAAACAATCAAAAAAAAGGAGCAGTATTCACGTATGATGCACTCATTGCTGCGTCATTATTATTAGTAAGTATTAGTTTAGTAATGTATACTGCTCATGAAAACTCTCAAACTCCTAAACTCACAAGCATAGACAAATATAAGATAGCAACCGATTTAATAAACATTTTGCAAATCTACACTTTAAAGGATTTAAAAGAAGCCAATAATACTCTTTACAATAACATAATCACTAACCTTAATATTACTAACGAAGAAGAAAATATCAAGATAAGCGAAATTATAGCTTTGGCTCATATAAGTGGAAGAGACGATATTGCTGCTAACATAATAAAATTCCTTTTACCTCTTAATGAAAATTTCGCTGTTTATGCTAATAATACAGAAATATATAAGGTAGGAAGTGATAATGCTAATATGCTAGTCTCCTCCGCTATACTCCCTATTTCTGGATATGCTGAAAATAAGAATCCCTTAGGTTATTCTGCACGAGCGTATGCTAAAAAAATAGAAAGAAACACAACATTAATATACCCAATTTATGTAGGGGGATCAGGAAATGAGGGCGCGCCATATACTCAAACAAAACTATTTTATGTAGATGTTAACCAAACAGATATAATAAATGCAAGCATATATTTCGCGGTACATTATGGAGGAGATGAAACTATTCACATACAATCCTTAAAACTTAACGATGTTAATATAAAATCGCGTCTTGTATGGCTGTGGGAAGATAATGGATTCAACGTCGGAGCTTATGGGTACATAGATGTACATGACATCATTAAAAGCGGGTGGAATAACTTCACAATAACTTTCACAAATCCTTATTTTCATTCACATACACACCCTGGCGGTAGGATAGAAATAATAACTAAAAAAAGAACATTTTATAAACCTATGAGCTATAAAAATAAAACATTTTATTTTGATGATGCTTTTAGCAAAGAAATTACATGGGGATGGTGGTGGAGAAGCTATACGGGAGCATGGGAAGTGTTTGATTTTTACGTACCTGAAGGTTCATTAGTAAATAACGCCACTCTATATTTGAATATAAAAGATGTGGAAGACTCTGGAGGATGGGCGTATGATAATGGATGGATCTATATAAACGAGGACGTAATTGTAAGAATCAACGGACAAGAAATTTATGCTAAAGATGGATTATCAGGGGACTTAGAATTATCATTCAACATTCTACCTTATTTAAAAGAAGGTACTAATTACATTATTGTTTACGCAAATTGTTATGGTAATTACTTCTTCGGGATTGATGAAACACGCATATACTCTGATCCGAAAAATGATCCACTCCATAGCTCAAGAGTATTTTTAAACTACACACTCGATAGAGATTCACGCTTTTATGGATACATCGATGTTACAAAATCTTATGAATTTGGAGGAGCCGCAGACAATCCATATAACACCATTATAACATTAAACACATCTGCCACTGTACAAGAAGCACTTTTACATCTTGCTCAAAAATATAGTTATGACATAGAAGTGTGGTTCAACAACCATAGCGGTTATAGCGATATTTTAATTTACGAGTCTCAAGGTGCAAGAGACGTCCCTTCAAGCATATATATGAAAGGATATTTATGGAATACAAAAGGAGATAACGAATTTAATTTAATAGATACATGTAATGGGTGTGAGTTTCTTCCATGGAGCAGTGCTGAAGTCAAGTTATTGATACCTTCCTTCGTGTCTTATGGAAAAATATTTGAAAATGAAGAAGATGCTATAAATGATGCTATTAACCGACTACAAAACTTAATAGGAAGTGAAATAAATATTTTAGAAATTTCTAACGAAACACTAAGCACAGGAAACATTCCATGGATGTATGGACCTCTGCTATTGAAGGTGAAAGTATGGGTTTAAGAAAAGGATTTGTTTATAGTATTATAGCAATAATGTTAATTTCATCTCTTACTTTAGAGTATATTGTAAATTATTACAATATGAGAAGTAATTTTAATCCTACATTACTTATTGTTAGAGGTTTTGAAATGAAATCAACACTCAACATCTTTGAGCAAGACTTCGCAAGAGCCATGAAAATAAGTGGAAGAAGAGCGGCAGTAGCATTAATAAGGAATATAACAGACATAGGGGTTTATACCCATAATGCTCCTCTTGCTATTGTAACCTTAGCATATAATGGATCGGGGTTTATGGAAAATGCAACTCTTTTAGATTGGCTGAATGCCTTTAGTGATGTAGTAAAGTATTACAAAGTTAATGCCTCTTTTGCTATTCTTAATTACTCTTTAATACCTTACCCTGATAAGCTCCTTACTTTAAATTATAGTGTAAAAATACAGATCTACTTAGAGGATGAAATATTTAAAAGTTATTATTTATTAAATGAAAGTTTTGAAGTTCCTTTATCTTTTGTAGAAATAGAAGATCCTTTCGTGTCTTTAGAATCTGACGGATATTTAAGATCAAAATATATATTATGTGATAAAGAAACTGCAAAAGTATCATCTCATAACTATTACTATGGTTACGCTTATATAACTTATAGCTCAGATTTAAGTAGTGTAAACAATAAAGAGAATAAAATCCTTATAACCGATACGTTAAACGGAAAAAATAATTATGATGGATTTAAAGGATACGTCTTAATAAACAATTATAGCAATACATCATTAAAAAATTATGTTGCTGGTGTGAACATTAACAATATACTCAATAACAGTTTAGTAGTAGTCTCAGATACAGAAGTATGGATAACAAATCACTTCTCAGCTTATGAAAATGCTAGTTGTTATTTTAGATGGAATAAAGGTATAAATTTGATAAATAGAATGGAAGGTAATAAGAGTTATAGTCTCGAGGGTATTGCTACATTTATTCCAACATCTGCTTTACCAGAATATTTGATATGGAGCACAGATGAGCAAGTAATAGATTCGGAGTATTTTTCAACTTAAATATTTAAATAAAAAAATCTTAAAATTAATATGGTGAAGAAAAAATTAAAAATATCGTTTTATTCCTTCACTTCATGCGAAGGGTGTATGATGAATATTCTAATTTGGCTTTACAAGAATTTTGACTTTTTTAAAGATAATTTTGAAATAAATAAGATGAAATTATTAACACCTAAAACATCTAAAAAGAAAGATGATATTGCCATAATAGAAGGTGCTATTTCTTCTCAAGAACAGGAGAGAAAGGTAAAAGAAATAAGGGAAAAAACAAAGATCGTAGTTGCTATAGGAACTTGTGCAATCACTGGAGCGCCATCAAATAATAGAAATTTTCTAAAAAAAGATGAAGAAATAGTAAAATATATAAAGAAATACAATCAATTAGAAAAAGTAAAATCAGTAAAAGAAGTAATAAAAGTAGATTATGAAGTGACAGGATGTCCTGTAATTACTGAAGAATTCAATAATATTATCAATAACTTGGTGACTCATTATGCATAAAGCTATCGATCACTTAACAATAGAAGGTATAAGTAAAACAGAAGGTCATGCATCTTTAGAAGTGAAATTAGAAGGAAAAGAAGTTAAGGAAGTTCGCTTAAAAATAGATGAAAATAGAAGATTTTATAAAAAAGCAGCATTAGGAAAAAACATACTAGCTCTTAATCAATCTCTTTCCCGTATTTGTGGTACGTGCAGTGCAGCACATCAATTTGCAACTTTGAAAGCCATAGAAGATGCATTAACCATACCAGTTTCAGAAAAAGAAAAGATAATGAGAAAACTTCTTTATTATGGCAATATGATACGAGATCATGGTATGCATCTTTACTTATTCTCTCTTCCAGACGTGTTTGGTTATGATTCTATATTAGACTTTACAAAAGATCATAAAGATCTTATAAAGGAAGGTTTTAAAGTTCAAGAAACAGGTGCAAAAGTAGCAGAGATGATCGGAGGAAGAGCAATACACCAACTCAATATTAGTTTAAAAGGGTTTAACACTAACTTAAACTACGAAGATATAGAAAATATGATGACTTTATTAAAAGAGATAAGAAAACCTGTAATAAAACTCATAAATATTTACAATAAATGGGATGCTTCTTTAAAAATAAATGAATTACATCAAGGAGCTTTGAAGAATGAAGACTTCGGATTTTTAGAAGGAAAAATAATAATAGAAGGAAAAGAAATAAAAAGTAAAAATTATCTTGATCATATAACTGCATTATGGAAAGATTATTCACATAGTTATTCTTATTTGTATAATAAGGAACCGTATTTGTTAGGAGCATTAGCTAGAATGAACATAAATAAGGACAGCATCCACCACAAGACGAAAAGGCATGTTCCTCCATTATTCCCTTCAACCAATATTTTTCATAATAATGTAGCTCAAGCTGTTGAGATCCTTCACTGCATAGACGATTCCTTAACCTTATTAAAACAACTTTTAAAAGAAAAAGAAATAAAACCTCTCACAAAATCGTTGCCTTCATTATCAAAGGAAAAGAAAGGATATGCTGTAATAGAGGCTCCAAGAGGTTTACTTTATTACTATTTTCTAATTGATGATAAAGGAACAGTGAAGGACGTAGAAATAATAACTCCTACAGCGCAGAATCATGCGCATATGGAATTAGCAATCAAACAACTTATAGAAGAAAACACAGATGTTGGTAAAAAAACGTTAGTAAATATGATAGAATCGCTAATACGTGCTTATGATCCATGCTTTAGTTGTGCAAGTCACTTCCTAAAAGTGAGGTGGTCATAATAGATGATTTCGAACCTGAATTTACAGAGGAAGCACTCGAGTTGCTTCTAAAATACGGATTTTATTGTTGTGTTTCTGAAAAATATAGAGATTTCAAATGGAAAAATATTAAAACATATAATGATATTGAAAAAAATCTAGAAAAGTTATTGCCTAATGCCTATAACAACATTACGTGTATGGCTCAAGATTATGGTTTAGAAAATATTAATCCGGAACTTGTGCATGCTTATTTTTTCACATTACATAATAACATACATGAAAAAGAAGGTAATTTAGAGCATAAAGCATATATAGGAATAGTAAAAAAGATTTACGAGGGAAATAAAGAAGCGTTAGTAAAAATTAAAGGAAGTGAAAAGGAAGAAATGCTAGTGCTTAATCTTTATAATTACCCTCTTAATGAGAATGTAGAGGTTATAATTCATGCAGGATATATTGTTACAACAAAGGTTCCTGAAGAAATACGGAGGTTATCTTGTGAAAAAGATATACGTGCTTGGGAATCCTATATTGGAAGAAGACAGCATAGCTATAAAAATAGCTAATATATTAAAAAATGAAATGAATGAATATACTTTTATTTATTACGATCCTGCAGAGCCTTTACCTCAAGAACCTATTTTTCTTGATGTTTCTCCTGACGTTAAAAAAGTAGAGTTAATAGATAATGTAGAGAAGTTACAAGAACCTAAAGCTTACACACTTCACGATTTTGATTTAGCACTCTTGTTAAAAATTATGAAAGAAATTGGAAAAGTAAAAAATATAAAGATCATCGTAGTTCCTTTAGTTGATGACTCTAAATTAAAAAAAATAGCCAAAGAAGTAAAAAAAACGTTAGAAAAGTTGTAATGTAGGTAAAAATTATTCGAATACGTCTTTATAAGCCTGTTCGAAAATTTTTATTAAAGAGGGATAATATTTGATTAAATTTTTATCGTTCTTAGCGATGTTAAGTATCTCTTTATAATACCACTTTTGTTTCTCTTTCGAAGCATGAAAATATTTCCATGGGTTTCTTCCACTTATGATATCTCTTTTGATATCCTCTAAGTTATCAATCTTATCAGCAATTTTAATTAATTTTGCTTCTAAACTAGAAGATTTGAAAGATTGAATTGTTTTTAATTTTCTATGCTCCCATTCACCTTCTTGCTCAGAAGTGACTTCCTCAACAAGAGAAGCTATATGTTCGCCAAAATTCTCTTTAATATCTTGAAGGGTTACCGAGGTGTCTTCTACAACATCATGAAGAACAGAAGCAATAACTACTTCTTTTTTAACACCTTGCTCCTCAAGAATCCTTGCAACTTGAAAACTATGCCAGAAATAATGAGTGTCTTTAACCTTCCTTTTCTGAGAACCATGAGCATGCATAGCAAAGATAACTGCTTTTTTTAAAAGTTCATCCATATTATCTCGCCTTTACATGAAAAAGATTAACAAATCTTATGCTATCATCATAAGTAATAATAACTTTCACCATGTTAAATAATAACATAAGTTAATTTTAAAAACTTATAAAACTTAAGAATTAACAATCCCTAACAAACTTATAAGTTCTACATTCTGTTGCAACTATAACCTTATACTTCTCTCCTTCTAAGCAATAGAATGAGCAGTTATCTGGAGAGAAAGCATAATATGCTATGCCTAAAGGTGAGATGTAAGAGTTGTTAAGATGTAAGGAGCAGTACTTATTAGGATTTGATAGGCTTTCTACGGTTATAGAG
>WAPH01000028.1 GCA_015520895.1 Nanobdellati archaeon
CAATAACATTGTATTAAATATATATAATAAAATATACATAACAAAGAACATATTATTAATAATATTATTAACTAATTTAAAAACAAACTAATTTTAATGAATATATGGAAAAATATTTTAATTCATTGAAAGATGAAGTTAATAAAGCTTATAATTATGCTCAAGAAGCTAGGAAAAAAGGTTATGATCCTTCTTATGATGTTGAAATTATAAGAGCAAATGACACAGCAGCAAGAGTAGAAGGTATTTTAAGTGTTATTTACCCGGAACTTCTTAATGCTAATTTAAAAGAATTCATAAGGAACTTTGAAAAAGAATATGGAAAAAACGATTTAAGAGTATCTTTAAAAATAGCAGAAGCTATTGCTAAGAATAAAGTATTGTTTATCGAAAGTAAAGAAAAAAGAGCCGATTTAGCTATAAGGTCTGCTGTTGCTTATTTAACTCTAGGCGTTGTTACTGCACCTTTAGAAGGTATTTCTCAAGTTAAAATTAGGAAAAATGATGATGGTAGTGAATATTTGGCTGTTTATTATGCAGGTCCTATTAGGAGTGCTGGTGGTACCGCTTCTGCTATGAGTGTTCTTATTGCTGATTTTGTAAGAAAAATAGTAGGATTAGATGTTTATAAACCTACAGAGGAAGAAATAAATAGATATTATACAGAGGTTGAGGATTACTATACGCGTGTTGCAGCTAAACAATATCATCCTACTAAACAGGAGATTGAATTAATAATTAAGAATGTTCCAGTGGAAATCACGGGGGAGCCCACAGAGAAAATAGAAGTTTCTAATTATAAGGATTTACCACGAGTAGAAACTAATAAAATAAGAGGTGGTATGTGTTTAATATTACTTGATGGTTTGCCTTTAAAAGCAGAAAAAATGCTTAAATTTGTTAAAAAATACGCTCATGATTTTGGTATAGAGCATTGGTTTTGGTTAGAAGATTTTATTACTTTGAAAAAGAAGATTCATGCGGCTGTTAAAATTGAGGATGTTGCTGATGAAAAACCAAAATACGTGCCAAGTACTAAGTATTTAGATAAATTAGTAGGAGGAAGACCTGTTTTATCATTTCCAGCAGAAAAAGGCGGGTTTAGACTAAGATATGGTAAAAGTTTTACTAATGGTTTAGCAGGTGTTAATTTATCTGTTGGTGTTTTTTATCTTTTTGATCATTTAGCTATGGGTACTCAAGTTGCATTAGAAGGGCCTGGAAAAGCTGCGGTAGTTATGCCTCATAATGCTTTAGAAAACCCTATCGTTTTGCTGAATAATGGAGATGTAATTGAGATAAAAGGAGAAGAGGATGTTAAAAAATATAAGACTCAAATAAAAGAAATACTTTATTTAGGAGACATTTTAATTCCTTTTGGAGAGTTTGTGAGCAATAATCATGTTTTATTGCCTGCAGGATATGCTGAAGAATGGTGGTTGTTAGAACTTAAACAACATAATAAGCAACTGTATGAAAAATATAAAAAATTTTGGGTTAATTATCCTAGTTTTAACGAAGCAGTTAATATTTCAGAGAAATATAATATAGGTTTGCACCCTAAATATAATTTATTTTGGCACGATATATCTAAAGAACATTTAAAGGTTCTTGTAAAACATTTGTATAACAATTTGTCATACACAGAAGGAGAACTTGTATTACATTTTAATACAGAAGTAAAACAGATTTTAGAGGATTTAAGTGTTTTGCATAAAATTAGAGAGGAAAGAATAATATTAGAAGAATCTTATTGGATATATGACTTACTTTTTAGAAAATACAACGATTTGGAAACTATTTATAAAATAATTGACGAATCTGCAGATGTGATGGATGCTTTAATGAAGCTTAGCGGTTTAATTATTAGAAAAAGAGCTCCTACTTATTTAGGATTAAGAATGGGAAGACCAGAGAAAGCCAAGATTAGAAAAATGAAAGGATCTCCTCAAATGCTCTTTCCTGTGGGTGAAGAAGGAGGCAAACGTCGAAATTTAATGGAAAGTTATAATCATGGGAAAATAAAAGTTCAAATCGTAACTTATAAATGTCTAGATTGTGGTAATGAAAGTTATTATAAAAGATGTATGCATTGTAGTAGTTTAAATACCAAATATGTTATGTACTGCAGTGGTAAACCTGTTTTTGAGGATAAAGAGTGCAACGCTAAACCTCAATTGTATGCTATTAGGAATATAGATGTTAAATGGTTGACAGATAAAGCTTATGAGAGAGTTGGAATGGAAAAATTAGATCTTGTTAAAGGTGTAAGAGGTGTTTCTGGTGAGAAGCGAGCAGTTGAATTAATAGAAAAAGGCTTGTTAAGGGCTAAGTATGATTTGTATGTGAATAAGGATGGAACTATTCGTTTTGATGCAACTGATATTCCTTTAACACATTTTAGGCCACGTGACATTGGTGTAAATGTTGAAAAGCTAAAGGAATTAGGTTACACGCATGATGTTTATGGCAATCCGTTAGAATCAGAGAATCAGATTTTGGTTTTAAAACCTCAAGACATTATAATTCCTGAAAATGAGGATGTTTCATCTGCTGAGGTGCTTTTGAAAACAGCTCAGTTTTTGGATGAGTTGCTTGTTAAGGTTTATGGAATGGAACCTTATTATAACTTTAAAAGTAAGGAGGATATTATTGGTACTTTAGTTGTTGGTTTGGCTCCGCATACATCAGCAGGTATTGTGGGTAGGGTTATAGGTTTTGGTAAAGCCAAGGGAGTATTAGCACATCCTTATTGGCACGCTGCAAAAAGAAGGAACTGCGATGGTGACGAAGACAGCATCATGCTTTTGCTCGATGCTTTCCTTAACTTTTCCCGTGAGTATTTGCCAGATACAAGAGGCGCTAAAACCATGGATGTACCTTTAGTACTTACAACTGTACTTAATCCTGAGGAAGTTGATGACGAATCTTGGAACTTTGAGGTCGTAAGCGAGTATCCACTTAAGTTTTATGAGGCAACCTTGCAATATAAAACCCTAGATGAATTAAGCAACGAGGAGTTTCCGAGTATAGCAGAGCATAAAATTAGAGCAGGACAACCATTTGATCTGTATTTTACATTAGAGCAGGAAATTATGTTTGATGCCCCTATTCATTCTAAGTATGTGGAGATACCTGATATGGCAGCAAAAGTTAGGGAGCAGTTAGAGATTAGTAGAAAAATAAGGGCTGCCGATGAGAATAAAGTTGCGGAAGAAATAATTAAAAAGCATTTACTTAAAGATATAAAAGGTAATTTAAGGCAGTTCTCAAGACAAAAGTTTAGATGTATTGATTGTAACGAGAAGTATCGCCGCATACCCTTAACAGGTAAGTGTACGAAATGCGGCGGTAATATAGTTTTAACAGTGAGCGAAGGATCTATAAGAAAATATGTAGATGTTATTAAGGATATTATTGCTAAGTATAAGATCTCATCATATACTATTCAGAACTTTAAGATTTTAGAGGAAAATATTGAAACTATGTTTGGGAAGAAGACTAGGCAGAAGAGTTTGTTTGGATGAATCTTAACTTTTTGATAAGTTGCTTATCTAATTTTTCTCTTAACATTCTCTAAATCCCAAACCTTATAACCGTTGCTTTCCAACCACTCCTTTGCCTTCCTATCTACTTTCTTCGCAAATATGCCTAAACTCTCCTTCTTCCATACAATACTATTAAAGAATGTGTTGAGGTTCTTATTTCTTTTTTTATTTGAGACAACTCTTCTTCCCTATTTATGAATCTCATTTTATATTCCATAAATTTATATAAGTTGAATTCATTTAAATAATTTTAGTATTACTTCATTCTATGGGGTTTATCTAATTTAAACGATGGACTAAATAAATATAATAATTTAGGTATTTGGGTTAGGTAAGTGACGAAGAACAATCTTTAATCTCGTGCATTGTTTAGGATGAGACCCTTTTCTAAATGGCTAGAGTTCGTGAAGGATGTGAGATCCCTTTAGCGAGCGTAAGCGAGCACACTGGGTTAATGCTGAAGCATTAACCCTCTCTTTGGTGAAGCTTTAGTAAAGCTCTATGCGCCGGCCGGGATTCGAACCCGGGCCTCCACCTTGGGAGGGTGGTATCTTACCTCTAGACCACCGGCGCTTTATTGTTTGTTGATTTTTATTACTGCTAAATTAATTAATACATATGTTATAAAAGGCACTATTAAGAGTATAGAAC
>WAPH01000029.1 GCA_015520895.1 Nanobdellati archaeon
CATTACATATTAGCAACAATTCATACTCCTTTACTTTTTTAAAAACAATAACTGCAAAATTATTGGCCCTATTACTTCATGGAAAGGTTCATGGAACTATAATAGAATTACCTTCTTACAATCTTTACATAGAAATAATAAAAGATTGTGTAGGATGGAAAACACTCTTAGCGTTAATAACTCTTTGGCTCATCTCTCCTCTCAACTCAAAAATAAAAGCAGTATTAATTATCTTTTCCTTACCTATTGCTTTCTTAATAAATATCACACGTATACTTATAGCGATTCTATTAACTTATCTCTCCTCAAATTCTTCATCTTATTATTTTTATGATAACATAGTATTTAAGATTTTCAATATTCCCTTGATAATAGTTATTTATCTTTTTATAATTCTCTCCTTACGTAAAAAAGAAACTAGTCATTTAAAGAATTTATAAAATCCCTTACAATAAACTCATGGTCAAAACCTAAAACCTCTTTTTTATTAAAATAATTTAATACTTTAACCTCTCTTATTTCTTTATTGCTTTGATATGTTATTTTCTTATTTTTTAAAGAGTATTTTTTAGCAAACACCACTGTAATTACATGATACCTATGATCTCTATTGGGTTGGGAATAAACTCGAAACTGATCTTTAGGAGAGAAGTTAACATTTATACCTGATTCCTCTTTTAATTCTCGCATGGCTGCTTCTTCCACTGTTTCATTACACTCAACCATACCACCAGGTAGAACAAAATATCCTTTGTAAGGTTCAGTATTACGCCTTACAGCAAGAAAGTAAAAGTTATTAGATGAAGAAGTATCATAAAGCAAGACATCCACAGCAATTCTCGGTTTACAAGACTTACGTAAGAAGAGCATAATATCACATAGGAAATACTTGTAAATAAAGCATACCGCTATTATCTCTAAAAGGCACTAATAAATATTTTGCATCGATGGTGCTATATACAGTGTAATAAGAATTATTAAAGGTTAAATTAAAAGCATAAAGACCATCAACATATTGTGCTTGATTAATTGTTACACTCCCATTTAATTGTTGTGATAAAGATAAAGAGACTTTTTCTTGAGCATTTTTCAAACTAGTAATATTGAGTGTTATAATAAAATTATTTATTTCTTGCTGTAAATCATTATAACGAGAAACCTGGATCACGTAACCTAAAAGTAATAAAAAGGATAAAGTTCCCAACATTATTACAGCTATTTTTAAGTTACGTACAGTATCTTTTTCAGCCATATTAATAAAAGGTCTTATTAAACTTTAAAAAGATATGTAAACTTATTCTTTATTATATGGAAGATGCATCTCAAAGCGCTATAAAGATATGGATGCTATTTGAAGTACAAGCAAGTGATGAGAACGTAGCAAAAAATGCTCTCATTAAACATATCAGCATGCTCTCGAGAGAAGAAGGTGTTAAGGTTGAAGAAAAACATATTGAAGAAAAAGTTGAAGAAATAGAGGCTTCAGAAAACTTAAAACAAAAAGGTGTGCTAAAACTTTATTCTTCTTTTGGAGAAGTTACTGCGACGTTAAAGGATTTAGAAACAGCAGTAAGGATCATAACTAATTACGCACCCTCCTCCTTAGAAGTATTAGCACCTGAGAAATATTCTATTAAATTAAGAGATATGCAAGAAATGTTAGTAAATCTTTCAGATTTTGTTCATAAATTGTTATCACAAGGGATAGGAGGAATAGTCATAAGAACATGAGGTAATAACATGTATCGGAAAAGAGTGTTGGTTATTTTCCTCCTCTTATTTATAAATTTTACATATGCAACAACTATAGATTACGAAAAATTCACTTTTTATCTTTATGAGAATACAACTTCTCGAGTGATTCTTCACATAAATTTTACAGACATTACTACCTACAACATCTCTTACTTTGTTTTAGATGACGTACGGAATCTAAGAGCATATGACAAAAATGGAGAAATTAAATGTACTTTGAATAAAGAAAGTATAGGTACTGAAATAAGTTGTTATAAGAGATCAGAAAAACAATCTAATGCCTCTATTATTTTGATGTATTACACTAACACTATAACTCCGAAACAAGATTATCTAATATTTCGATATGCAATACCTGTAATATACCCTACTAAAAAAATAGAAGTTGAAGCATACCTTCCGGAAGGTGCAGTAGTAGTAAATAGTGAAAATTTTGAAACCATAACGCCTAAACCTACTAAAATAGGAAGTGACGAAAAAGGAAGGAGATTTAAAATAGAATGGATTTTGAATGAACCACAGTTAGGTAAAACATATACATTTAATATATATTATGAGTTAAGAGCACAACCTCTTATGTCTGAAAAAAGCAGGATATTTTATATCATAAGTTCATTAATAGTTGTAAGTTTAATACTTCTAGTCGCTATTTACTACTTTCTAAAAAAACAAAAAGAAGAGAAAGTTATAAATATTCTCATAGAAGATGAAAAGAAAGTTCTCGATGCTATTAAAGAGTTAGGTGAAGGATGTAAGCAAAAAGATGTAGTCAAATACACTGGTTTTTCTAAAGCTAAAGTTAGTAGGATAGTAGAAGAACTTAAAAAACGCAATATTATAGAGGTGGAGAAAGTAGGCAAACACAATAAACTCTATCTAAAAAAGTAAAATTTTAAAACTTCTTCCTTTTTATTTAAAATATGGTTGATAAAAGAAAAAAAGACTTGGGTGTTGCAGTTAAAAAAAATGAAAATTTCTCTGAATGGTATGTTCAGGTTGTAACAAGGGCGGGTTTGGCAGAACATTCTCCTGTAAAAGGATGTATGATAATAAAACCATGGGGCTATGCCATATGGGAAAAGATACAGCAATACCTTAATAATAAATTCAAAGAATTAGGTATAGAAAATTCTTATTTCCCTTTATTAATACCCAAATCCATCTTAGCCAAAGAGGAAGAACACGTAGAAGGATTTGTACCAGAAGTAGCATGGGTGACTAAAGGAGGAGATAAAGAATTAGAAGAACCCTTAGCCATTAGACCTACTTCTGAAACTATAATGTATGCTACATTTTCAAAATGGATAAGAAGTCATCGAGATTTACCTTTAAAGATAAATCAATGGGCTAATATAGTAAGATGGGAAACAAAATCCACTAAATTATTTCTAAGAACGCGAGAGTTTTTATGGCAGGAAGGTCATACTGCTCATGCAACTAAAGAAGAAGCAGAAGAAATGGTTAAAGAAATGCTAAATGTCTATGAAATCATGGCTAAAGAACTATTAGCCATAGCCACTATAAAAGGCAAAAAAACGGAAAGTGAGAAGTTTGCAGGTGCTGATTACACTACTACTATAGAAGGTCTTATGCCTGATGCTAAAGCACTTCAAATGGGTACCTCACATCTACTAGGACAAAACTTTGCAAAAGCTTATGATATAAAGTTTTTAGGTGAAGATGAAAAAGAACATTATGTATGGCAGACGTCATGGGGTGTGAGTACGAGATTAATAGGAGCTTTAGTAATGGTACATGGCGATAATTACGGATTGGTTTTACCACCTGCGGTTGCTCCATTACAAGTAATCATTGTTCCTATATGGTTCAAAGATAATAAAAAAGAAGTATTAAACTATGCCAAGACCATAAAGAAAAAAATTGAAAAAATAAGTAAAGTAAAAATAGATGAAAGAGATTACGTCACTCCTGGATTTAAATTTAATGAGTGGGAATTAAAAGGAGTCCCTATAAGAATAGAAATAGGAATGCGAGAAAAAGAAGAAAAGAAAGCAGTAGTTTTCAGAAGAGATACTAGAGAAAAAGAAACAATAAATATAGAAGAACTACCATCAAAAATAGAATCTTTATTAAAAGAGATACAAGAGAACTTATATGAAAAAAGTAAAAACTATCTTAATAACCACATATTTGAAACAAACAGTTATGATGAACTTAAAGAAATAATTTTGGAAAAAAAGGGTGCAGTAAAAGCAGGATGGTGCGGTAAAGAAGAATGTGAAGAAAGAATTAAAGATGAAACGACAGCAACACCAAGATGCATACCTTTCAATGAGAAAGTAAAAGAAAAATGTGTAGTGTGCGGTAAAAAGGCTAAGTACACTGTTATTTTCGCAAAAGCATATTAGAAAGGAGAATAAAATGGAAATAAAATTATGTTCATCGTTTTTTTCGAGAATCAAAGGTCTAATGTTTCAAAAAAAAGGTAGCGCTTTATTAGATTTTAAGAAAGAAGGTTTTTGGGAAATATGGATGTTTGGAATGAGGTATGACTTAATACTTTACTTCCTAGACAAAAATGGCAAAGTAGTCGACAAAACTTATGCTAAAAAATTAACTTTAAATCCCTTGACTTGGAAAATCTACAAAGGGAAAAAACCATATAGGTATGTACTAGAAGTAGACGTAAGAGAGAATAATAAAGTTAACCTTAATCTGGGCGATGATGCCTTAAGCTTTATCAAACAGTCCGCTAAACTCATCAAGCATTAAAATGAATACAGCATTAGTCCAACCAAAACCTTTTTGTAAACCGTATCTCTCTGTTTTAGGTAAACCCCCGTTAACTACATCATATCTTTCCCAGAAAAACTTCGTTTTATCAAACACCTCTTTGTTAAGCTTAACCCATTTAGAAGCTATACGGTAAGCATCATCCTCATACCCGTAATTTAATAAACCTTTTACTATAATCCACTGCTGATGGGCCCATCCGCTTGGATAATCATGTTGTTTATGAGCATTCTGAAGTTTAATTAAGCCTGTTTTTTGAGTATTAGCTATACCATGTTCATATTCCAACTGGGATAAATTTTCAACTAAAGCTTTTGCTTGTTTTTTATCTGCCAATTCAGCCCATAAAGGATAATAAGAAGCAACAGAATAAAAAGAAGATGTAGATTCGTTAACATAATCATAATCAAAGAACATTCCATGATCTTCGTCCCACATTAACTTGTTTATTGTTTTAGCCCGTTCTCTGGCCTTTTTAGAATACTCTTTTTTCTTTTCCTTTTCCCTAACCATTCCATATATCTCTGATAAATCTTTTTCGTATTTATAAAGCAAAGTATTTAGATCTATAGGAAGAAAATCTAAACATCTATCTTGGAATCGTGATGTCATATCCCAGCCGGATTCATGTTCTGCAGTGAGATGAGTAATAAAATGATCTGCATATCTAGATAGATCTTTATAAACTAAATGACTTTTATTTTGCCAATAATGTTTTAACTCTTTTTCAGCAACATTTGCAATATTTAATAGCCATTCTTTGTCTCCGTCATATTCATATACTGCTAAAGCCATAGATGTTAAGAAAGGGGGTTGTGACATGCCTAAATTATAATACCTATTACGTGCTGGGATTATCCCGTATCTTCTAAACAAATAAGCAAAATTATTTACTATACCTTTAGCTAATGCTATTTTTCCTAATCTTAATAAACCTAGAATAATAAAATAACTATCCCAATAGAACTGGTCATATTTAAAAAAAGAATGATTAGGTGCAACATATGGAAATGGTAGGGCTATATGGACTTTTCTATGCGTGTTCAAATAAAAAGTACTTTTTTTGAACATAAATTTTATATATCTAATACATTTCTTACAATTACTATATTCTTCTATCATAATTATCTATATATAGATTAAAAAATATATTTTTTAAATATGATTGTGAAGTTAAAGAAAGGTCTGAAAGTAGGAAATTCCATCATATTAGATGGAAATAAAGAAGAAAACCTTCCTGTTTTTATTTCGCATGCCCATGAAGATCATTTACCTTCTAGAAAGACTCGAGCAATTAGTTCTTCTCTTACCCGAGAGATTGCCAACATAAGAAAAGGGAGAGAATTAATAAAAGCAGATGAGAGATTGCAAGAAGTAAAAGTATATGATGCAGGTCATGTTCCTGGTGCTCAGATGATCTCCTTTTATATAAACGATAAGAAATACCTTTATACAGGAGATTTCTCAGTTAACAACACTCCTTTAATAAATGGCGCTAAACCAGTAAAAGCTGATATCTTAATCGTAGATGCAACTTACATATCCTCAGAATATATATTTCCTGATCAAAAAGAAGTGATTAAAGAACTAAAAGACATCATACAAGATAATGATAAAAAAATAATTTATATCTTTGCATACTCTTTTGGAAAAGCTCAAACTATTGCTTCATGGTTTGATAAATATAAAATAGAATATTATGTTGATGAAAGTATATATAAAATAAATAAGGTTTTAAATAAACACGGATATAAACTAAAAGGTAAAAACATAGGAGATCTAAGAATCACTCATAAATTCTTAAAAGAAGGTAGTGTAATAATAGCCCCTTTTAATAAAAGATATCACGTAAATGGTAATTCACTTAAAGTAGGTGTTAGTGGGTGGGCTATTCAACCATGGTTTAAATATCAAATGAAATTAGATTTTGCATTACCTATAAGCGATCATGCTGATCATAGAGAACTGTTAAAATTTATCGAAAAAGTAGATCCTCTTATAGTTTTTGGTTTTCAAACTAATAAAAAGGTATTTGAAGAAACCATTAAAAAAGAATTAGGTATTTATGCAGTAGGATTATGAAAAGCTAATACTTCTATTTTGCCATCAGAACGTTTAACAAGAACTTTATTATCCCACCCTTTTCCACATTCTTTAATAAACATTATTTCTGTGATATCCTTATTTCTATTATTCTTATAAATCTTCACTTTTTTACACTCTCCTTTAAGTTGATTATAAATACTTTCATTAACAAAGCCTATTCTTTTATAATTATCGAGAGATGGAGAGTAATAATAAACTTTTATGGTATAAAATACTAAACCTAAGAATAATAGAAATAGAGCATAGAATAAATAAATAAATGGTAATGACATACTGTCCCGACTTTCTTTAGATTCTCTAATATTTGAATTATTTGTTTTGAAAGAGATATTACTTTGACTAAGAGAATAAGAATGATTAGTTATGTTGAACTCATTAGAATTATTAATCTCAAGAAAAACAGATTTATTATCATTATCTTTTTGTGACTGATTTTCTTTAGAGGAAGATTGAGGAATGTAAAGAGAAAAAGAGCCACCACCGCCAGAGGGTGAACTACCAGAGGATGAAGATGAAGTAGTAGAGGATGAAGAAACATATTTCTCAAGAACCACTCCTACTTCAGGATCATTGCTTAAGTTAATATAAATTAAACAATGAGTTTGAGTTAAAAGTAAAGGGGATAAATTAAAAGTGTGAGATCCATTATCTTTATAAGCATATAAAAAACTATGATCTTTAGGAATAGTAAAATTAAGAATTAGGTCTAAAGAAGAATTATTCAAAGGAGTGAGGTTAATATAAGATATCTTTATATCATCATTAATTTCTTTAAACCCGCTATCTTCTATTTTGAAGTCTAGAGGCGAGGTATTGCCAAGTAAAAGAATATTTACATTATCCTGGTGCAAAGAGGTATTTACATAATAAATAGTTATATTCTTTTTAACATCATTACCTGCTAAATCTTTTGCATAAAAATAGAAGGTATTTATACTTTTTGTTAAATTTAAAGTATAATTTATATTCAATTGCTTGATTGAAAAGTTATTAAAAGTAAAGTTTCCTTGAAGTAAACCAACATCATCTGTATAAGTTGCATTAATACCAACTATCCTTTTCAAAGAGATTAAAGGATAATCTAAATAAATTTGAGGATTGATCCCATCATAATAAATTAAAGTTTTATTAGAAAGAAAGGTGTAATTAAAGTAAGAAAGTTTTAAAATCAAAGTCATATTGGTGGTAAGATTATAGTTAGGAAAATCAAAAGTTATGCAACTATCATTTGTAAGTATTTCTAAAAATTCTTCATAACTCTCATTATTAAATGAGAAAGCTGCCGTGTATGCTATTTTAAGTGGTTTATAATTAACAGAATAGCACAAAGTTATATTATGAGATGGACCCAAAAATAATGAAGTATTAGATAAATTAAAACTAAAATTGTAAGAAGGTAAGGAAACACTATAATTCGCTAGAAAATAACTAAGAGTATCATTCAAATAATAATAATGAAGATATAATCCGTTTTCTTTATTTAATGACGGGTTAAATAATGCTACGGGAACGGTTAAATTAAGAGTATCAAAATAATATGAATTCAAATATCTTTTAATTAAATAAGGCTGAGCACAAATATAAGTTTCGTTAAGATAAAGAGATATATTATCAAACACATAAGTTGGCAAAGACAAATTATAAGTTAGGTTCAATAGAAGGGGGTGCTCGAAGATTAAATAATAAGGAGATGAAATATCATAATAACAACTTATATTTAAGCCTGGGTATTTGCATAAATTTAAAAAATAAGAAGTGTTATAAAAAGAAGTTAAATTAAAGGATTCGAAAGGGAATGCAGAGCAATAAGTAGGAAAAGCGGAATTATTCATAAAAATTGTAAGATTTAAATAAGTAGAATTGAAATACGAAAAATTATAAGTTAAAGAAGTATTTGCATAAAGTATAGGTTGGAGAAATAATTTAATTTCACCAGGATTATATACTCCAGGTAATTTAAAAACAAAACCACAAGGACCAGAATAATTACAAGGAATAGAGACATTAAAAGTTATATTCTTGTTTTGAAAAGAATCAATAGAAAAATAAGGTGCAATACCTTTATTGGATAAATTAACAGTTAATAAAATAAAAGGAGAAAAAGCACTATTGGAGTAATTGTAAGAATGTAATTGTAAGTAAGACAATATCAAGCTTAAATTTACTAATCCTCTTCCTTTTGCCCATTTCGAATAATAAGGTAAGTAATAAGCATGAGGATTAGTTATTGAAAAGAGGTAATTACGAAGTTGTTGAGGTGTTGATTCGGGTTTTATTTCTTTAATTAAAGCCATTACACCTGAAACAAAAGGAGTTGCCATAGAAGTTCCGCTATATATTATACCGTATCCAAAAGCATTAGATGAATTTATTTGCTCTCCCGGCGCAACAACATCCGGTTTTATAAGGGAATAATTATGTCTTAAAGGGCCTTGAGAAGAAAAAAGAGAAACCTCACCTACATTTCTGTTACCGAAAGTAGAATAATAAGCATGAGAAATTATACTTCCTACTGCTACAGCATTTGGAGCGTTAGCAGGAGAGGACAAAGTAGAATAAGGAGTAGAATCTAAGAAATAATCATAAGAATCACCTTGCCTGTAATAATTTAAATCGTATAAATCAACTTCTACTTTTTTATCAGAAGTTAAAGTAATATTAAGATCATAATCGTAATAACTCTCTATAATAAAAGCACATTGTGTAGGTGAACAATCATAAGA
>WAPH01000030.1 GCA_015520895.1 Nanobdellati archaeon
CGGCGCAATCAGTGGCACTCCCATAGGTGTAAGCATATCAAGTAGAAGATGGGAGATGTATCCCACAACAAATGGTAATATCAGGTTGTTTCTCATAAAGGCAAAGTAAATAAGGTAAATAAGAAGAGGCACAGTAAGAGAGTGCATAATGCCTCTGTGCTTCAGATAATTGTTGTTCTTTCTATTCTTATAACCATTCCTATTGTTATTATTTTTCTTAGAAGAGTGTATCAGTTTATTTATTATACTGTTATTTGCATCAATGTCAGGTAGTAAACTTCCTATACCTGATAAAATAGATGCATACTTGCTATGAAAAGCAGTACCCATAAGAAGTCCAAAACCAAGATGTGTGAATCCAACCATAGATAGATGATAACAAAATAAATAAAGTTTACAAATGGATAAAAGTAATAGAATGTAAGTCTCATAATACTTTGTTAAATCCTTTTATCAAAAGGATTATATACTTTTTTGGTATTTTTTTAAAAAACTATTGACACCAAAAAATAAAATACTATAATTAAGGTGTAATTAAAGTTAAAAAGAAAGAATTTGAAAGGAGGCGATTAGTATGTGGCAAGGTTGGACAGTAGGTATTTTAGGACTCTGGGGTATTATTGCTCCATTCGTTATTAAAACAAAATCCGGTAACATGTGGAACGACATTATCATTGGTATTATCGTAGCAGTGGTTGGCTTTATGATGATTAAGGATCATGCATGGCAGGGTTGGACTGCCGGTATCCTTGGAATCTGGTGGATTATTGCAGGATTCATTCCTTCCCTTACAACTGGTGCAGGCAATATGTGGAATGACATCATTGTAGGTATCATCGTAGCAATTGCAGGCTTCATGGCACTGGGTAAAGGAAGTTCAGCAACATCATAAGAAACTGCCACATTCTTCTTCTCATTACACCCTGCTCAAAAGGCAGGGTGTAATTTTTATATGGGTGGTTTGTTAACATTCATTTAACACCGACTATTAAAAAACCTCTTGTCCCTGAAATCTATAAAAACAAATCCAGTAGAAATGACCTCTGCCAGAAGAGGCAAGATAAAAATATTCTTTATCATTTACAAATTCATATACAATCCAAAATCCCACACTTTTATAACTAAGAATTAGAAAGCGAATTCTACATTGAGTACGATTACCTTTTGTCACTCTGAGCGTAGCGAAGAGTCTCTTCCCTAACAACAAGACTTTCGTATCCGCTCTAAGGAATTGAGATCCTTCGCAAAGACAGCTCAGGACGACGGAAAAGAAAAAACGCTCGCTCGAGGATAACAAGAAGAAATAAGTCATTGTATGTATAGTTATAATTACAACTTTACTCTACATACTTATAGGGACAATAACTGCAGATACTATAGAAAAAGTGTTTATCAAGATAGTTATAACCCAAAGGGATTCTCAGATACAGCTAAATACCTCCTATTAATTTTAAAATGCCGAATCTGTCCAATAATATGCAAGAACTTAAGGCTGTATTATTCCCCACAACCAAAAAACATAGGTGTAACAAACAAATTTTAATTTACAAAATAATCTTGTATAATTAAGCAAAAAGCAATGAGCAATAAATAAGAACAATAAACAATTAAAAATAATGTAGTTTTCTTTTAAAGAATACATAAAAAATGGAGGCAAATCATCTCAACATGCAAAAAGAAAAAATTATTAAATATGCGATATGGACTTTGATATTTGCTTTTCTATTTTATGCTGGAACAGTATCAAGGTATAGTGAGATAATATTTATTACTCATTCCTATTTATTTGCATTTATAATATCAATAATCTTCATCCTATTTCTTATTTATACAATTCTATTGAAGAGAAATATAAATAAAGAAACTCTAAATCCATTGATTTATATAACTATTGGCACTTTTATATTTCTTATATTTACCTCTATTGTAAAATGCGATTCAATATTTGAAACATACAGAATAATTACTCCCATTGCTCTGTTTCTTACAATGATAAACACCGTAGAAAGCAAAGAAGAGTGGAAACTTGCAGTAAAACAATTTTTAGCATTTGGTGTATATATGGGGATCTTAAATTACATTTATTTTTATAAAGAAACAGGATTTTATGGAAGTGCTTTAACTTCTAACTGGGGTTATCAAAATACATTCGCAGCATTTTTAGTACTAATGAGCTTTTTGGGGTTTGGCATTTACCTTGAAGAAAAAGATAAAAACAAGAAAATGCTACTTTCTATAATCCCTATATTTTTCAATTTTCTACTCTTTCTTACCATTTCAAGAGGAGGATATATAGCATTCACAGTGGCAACAATCGTATTACTATTAAGCATAACAAAAAACAGGAAAACAGTTATAAAAGAATCCGTACCCGTTATTATAGGTTCTATTGTGCTCATTGCAGTAGGTACTCCAAAAGATGTAATACTAAAAAACTTTGGAAAGGAAAAGTTATTGGTTGGGTTTGTAGGAGGTAATCAAAACCTTTCTCTTTGGTGTAGAGTCCATATGGCACACCTTGCAACAATCATATTTTCAAAAAAGCCTTTAACAGGATTTGGATTAGGCACATTTAGGTATACATTTGCTATGTATGAATGGGTAGCAGAACCATTCAGGATTGACCCGCATTCACTGTTTTTTAAGCTGCTTGCGGAAACAGGTATTCTCGGAACAGTTACCTTTTTCACTCTTATATTTAATTATCTAATAAAAGGTTTTTTCCTATCGAGAAAGAATAACGATTTAATTTATATTGGGTTATTATCTGGTATAAGCGGAATGTTTTTCCACATACTTATAGATGTAGACATATACCCTATAATGTTTGTAATATTATTTTTTGGTTTAGCTCTACTTGTGCCACAAAAATTTATTGGATATAAAACAAGATATAAAAACACAGCAATTGTCACAATTTTAGTTTTAATATCGCTAATAATATTCAATCTGTTCCCCAAAACGGTAGCCTCTATCTACGCAATGCGAGCTGAAGACCCTTATATGCACAAAAGTATAGAACAAGCAGTTCACTTTTCTAAAAAAGCAGTGGATTGGGACCCACATTGTGCTGAGTTTATAAATTCACTTGCAAATAATATTTCAAAAGAAAATATACAAAAGCAAAATGCTTATCCAAAAGAATATCTTGAAAAATTATACAAGAAAGCATTTAGTTTAAACAGGTACGATAGAAGGTATCCATTCAATATAGGTATTTTATTGCTTTACAAAAGTAGTCCTGATTCCATACAATACTTCCATAAAGCACTAAAACTATATCCAACAAATCCACATACCTTAGCATGGATAGGTGTATCATATATCTATACTGAAAAAAACCATAAAAAGGCGCAATTTTATATAAACGATGCAGAGAGATATAGTACAAAACACTTGTCAGACGATGTTATTTTCGCAAAAGCTGTTTTAGAACTATTCACAGGTAACTCATCCACGGCAAGTAAATATTTACACATGCTAAGCTTTTATAGAAACTTAAAAGAAGTCAGTAATACAAAAGTCAAAGAATACATAAAAAATAGATACGCCTTACAACTAAAAATAATCAATAAACTTGCTAAAAATAAATAGTTAACCAACACATAGTAAAGAAACTAATTGTTACTACTTATATGTTATGGATTGTAAGAGGCTTAGTACAATTCTGATCTTGCTAAAATATCCCTTAAAATAATCAAAGCGTTTATAAATATACTTTAGTTAAAAAACACTCTGATTATTTTTTAT
>WAPH01000031.1 GCA_015520895.1 Nanobdellati archaeon
GGCTATTGTGAATACAACTAATAGAACTGATCCTATTGTTGCTGAGATAGCTTTTTTAAGATTTGGTTTGTTTTTAATTTCTTTGGTTAAAGAGAATAATTTCTCTGCCATAGAGAAATTAAGGCAGAGAAATTATTTATAGTTAACGGTTATTTACCTTTTTAAATTTCTCTTTATATGTTTTATATGCATGAGTCAGGTTTATTGGTTAGAAAAACCATATAAAAAAGAAGAAATATTAAATACTTTAGATGATGTAGTAAAAGAATGGTTTCTTAAAAAATTCAAAGATTTTACTCCTCCTCAACTCTATTCTATTATTAACATTCATAAAAAAAGAAATATTTTGATTAGCAGCCCCACAGGATCTGGTAAGACATTATCTGCCTTTCTCGCTATCATTAACGAATTAGTAATATTAGCTCGTAATAATCTATTAGAGAATAAAGTATATACTGTATACGTATCCCCTTTAAAAGCACTAAACAATGATATAGAAAGGAACTTGCAAGAGCCGTTAAACGAAATAAAAGAAATGTTTAAGAAGAAAGGTATAGATTTACAAGACATAAGAATTGGTAAGAGAACAGGAGACGTAAGTAGTTACGAAAGACAAAAGCAACTAAAAAATCCACCTCACATATTAATAACTACCCCAGAGTCCTTATCAATATTACTTGTTTCACCAAAATTTTCTGAGAAAATGCGCGATATAGAATATCTTATCATAGATGAAATACACTCTTTGGCTGAGAATAAGCGTGGAACTCATTTGATGTTGAGTGTTGAACGCTTAGCTTATTACAAAGAGTTCACAAGAATAGGTTTATCAGCTACCGTGGCTCCTCTAGAAGAAGTAGGTAAATTCTTAATAGGGAATAAAAAAGAAAGAAAATGCGGTATAATAGATGTAAGTTTCACTAAAAAAATAGATTTATATGTTTATTCCCCTGTTGAGGATTTGATTTATGCAGAAAATGAAGCTTTGCAAAAAGAGTTTTATAACACGTTAGATAAGCTAATTGATTCGCATAGAACAACGTTGATCTTTACCAATACCCGGGCAGGCACTGAAAAAATAGTTCACCATTTAAAAACAAGATTTAAAGATAAATACGCTGATTTAATAGAAGCACATCATGGTTCTCTTTCAAAAGAGGTGAGGCTCGAAGTAGAGAAAAAACTTAAAGAAGGAAAGCTAAAATGTGTTGTGACCTCTACATCTTTAGAACTTGGCATCGATATAGGTTATGTAGATCTCGTTGTCCTAGTAGGCTCTCCAAAATCCATTGCAAGAGCGCTTCAAAGGATTGGAAGAGCCGGACACAAATTACATGAAACCTCAAAAGGGGTATTTATTGCCTTGAATCGTGATGATTTAATCGAGGTTGCAGTAATAGCCAAAAAAGCGTTAGAAAGAAAGATAGATAGAATACACATTCCTCATAATCCTTTAGATGTATTAGCTCAACACATTGTAGGAATGAGTTTAGAAAAAAAATGGAAAGTTAAAGAAGCATACGATGTTGTTACTTCCGCATACCCTTACAAAAATCTTACTTACAAGGATTTTCTTAATCTTCTTTATTATTTGGCAGGTAAATATGAAGAACTAGAAGAAAGCAGCGTATATGCAAAAATATGGTGGGACGAGCAAGAAGGAATGTTTGGTAAAAAGGGTAGAAATATTCGAATGATTTATTATACTAATGTAGGTACCATACCTGACGAAGCAATGATTAAAGTTAAAGACATAAACGGAAGATACATAGGAAAGGTTGAGGAAGAATTTGCTGAGAATCTTAAACTTCATGATAGATTTGTTCTAGGAGGTAAAGTATATGAGTTTTTAGGCTCCAGAGGAGCAACCTTAAGAGTACGTTTAACAGACGATTTAACACCTACTGTACCTTCCTGGTTCTCCGAGCAATTGCCCTTATCATATGATTTAGCTTTAGATATTGGAGAATTTAGAGCAGAAATGAAAGATCTTATAAAAAGTATGAACAACAAACAAATAGAACAACATCTTTTAAAAACAATGCCTATTTCAAAAAATTCGGCTAAAATGATCAAAGAATATTTTGATGAACAGCATAAATATTTAGAAATACCTACTAAAACTACCATAATAATAGAAGAATATTTTGATGAAAGATTAAGGCAAAACTTTATCTTCCATACTTTAGTAGGTAGACGAGTAAATGATGCATTATCTCGTGCCTACGCCTATCTAATTTCAAAATTTCATAGAACAAATGTAGGAATAGTTGTTCATGACAACGGATTCATTTTAACATTACCTTCTAATAAAAGGGTAAATATAGAACCTTATTTAGATAAATTAACGTCTAAGAACGTAGATAAAATAATTAAAGAAGCCATAAAAAATACTGAAATGATAAAAAGGAGGTTTAGACATGTAGCTACACGAGGTTTATTGGTATTGAGGAGTTATGCAGGCAAGCAAAAATCTGTACATAGACAAGCTATAACCTCCTGGATGCTTTATAAAATGTTAAGTGAAATCAATGAAGAGTTTCCTCTTATAAAAGAAGTGTATAGAGAGATTCTTGAAGATGTGATGGACATAAACAATGCAAAAGACTTTTTAAAAAATATAGAAAAAAATATATGGAAGTATAAAATCTATAGAAATTTAGAGTTGCCTAGTCCTTTCGCCCACAATATGGTTGTAATGGGAGATAGCGATGTAGTCTTAATGCAATCTAAACGTGAACTTATCAAACTTTTACATAAACAAATAATGAAAAAGATTGAGGAATTATCTTAATGTTTCACCTAAAATCTCTAGTTTGTGATTGTAAAGTTTAATACTCCCTCTAATACATACAAAATCGTTAGAATTAACATTTACATCTTTAAAGAAAATAACATAAATGCTGCTGTTTAATCCATCACTTAAATAAAAAGAAGAATATTTAGGAGAATTATGTAGATTACTTACATAACCACAAACTTCTATTTTTTCTCCTAATAAATTCATATTTATTTCACTTAATTTCATGTAGTTGTACAGATCAAAGAACTTTACATAAATAAAAAGTGTAAATAAGCTAATAAAAATAGAAATAATTAAAGTTCTCGTTGTTACACGTGTAATATCATATTTCATGTTAACACCTCTAAAGTTCACATGAACAACACACTTTTTTATAGATAGGTCCATGTGAAGTTAACGTGCTTTCATATAAACATAAATTTTTTGCTTTTATTATTATCGGCTCTAATTTCACGTGAGGTAATGTTTTAAACGTTTTTATACGTGAAATAGTTATATGAGCGTGAAATTTATCATATTTTAAACCTAATTTAGAAAGAATTGTTAAGTGTTTTTCCTTAAATATCTTTTGTTCTTTTATATCAAAGAATGCAACTCGTTTACCAAAAGAGTTAAATCCGGTAACAGTAAAATAAAAAGAATTAAAATTAATTTCACGTATAATTTCACATACTTTATTCATATATTCATGTGAAATTTCACCCAAAAATAATAATGTCACATGAAAATTATCTTTTTTCACAGGTTTATGACTTATATCGTTTTTATCTAAAACCTTCCAGTATAACTTGGCTTTCTCATATAACAAAGGTTTATCAGAAACATCAACAGCAATAAAAGCACGCATATTTCACATTATTTTATGTGAAATATTTTAAAACTTTGTGTAATTCATATTAATTATGAGTGAATTTAACATTCAACAATACGGCTTAAAAGAAAATCCCTTTCTTCTCGATATCATACCTGAAACTTTAGTAGGTTATGAAAAAGAAAGAAATGCGTTATTACAGGCCATAAAACTTGGTGAGAAACACATACTCATAACAGGAATGACTGGTGCAGGCAAGACAACTCTTTCTTTATGGATTAAAAAGAACTTTAAAAACGTTATTTATCTACCTAAACCTCCTTATAACGAAGATGAGTTTGTAGAAATAATAAAAAGAAACGTATTATGTAAAGGAATAGTAAATAAAATAAAATGTTTTACCAAATATATTGATAAATACAACGTAGCAGAACACATAAAAAATAAAAGGTTTATTATACTTATAGATGAAGCTCATGAAACTTCTCGAGAAGTGCTAGAATGGAGCAGAACATTAATAGATCAAATTAAAGGTGCAACAATAATATATTTATCATTGCCATCTTTTTCTAAAAAGTTAGAAAATGAATTAGAAACATTAAAACAAAGAATAGCTTTAGAAATACAACTTAACAGATTAACAAAAGATGAAACATATCAATTAATAAAAGCAAGAATAGAATATTATGGCGGAAGAGATATCGCCCCTTTCACTCCTTCTTTTGTAGAAAAAGTTTACGAAATAAGTGGAGGCTTCCCACGAGAAATAATAAAGTTATGTGATAAAGCATTACAGAAAGCTATTCAAGAAAGGGCAATGATAGTTAACGAATCTTTTCTTACCAATCATATTTCCTCCTTTTCCCCTCATATAGAAGAAATAAACGAAGAAAAAGAAGAAAAACCGGCTATTCAAGAATACTTCGAGATAACAGATAAGCAAAGAGAAATACTAAAACTCATAAAAAAACATACCTATTTGACTCCTCCTCAAATAGTTGAACTCATAGATGTGAGTGAATACTCCTCCAAAGTACATGCCCTAAGAGCTATAAACAACTTACTCCGAAGATTAGAACTCATGAACCTTGTGTCTCGGGAGAAAAGAGGAAGAAAATATGCTTACTATCTCACCTCAAAAGCAAAAACATTGCTTACTGAGAAGTAATGTGACACGTGTCACAGATCTAAACTATTTTAAATATTCTTTTGCAATAACCATATAATACTATGCGAGGGTCGCCTAGCCAGGTTTGGCGTGGGGCTGCAGACCCCATTTACGCGGGTTCAAATCCCGCCCCTCGCTTTAAGCCCAATCATATTAAAAAAAGAATCACTCTATAAGCCTAAACTCGCCTGCTATAACAGGTAGTTCTAAATCAAAATTGTTAAGAATTTGTGGATGTATCTCCCCTATTTTTCCTTCAAACACCTTAGAAATTATGAATGCTGCCCTACCTTCAATAAAATAAGGCTCGTTAGTTTCTTTAATTTTATAACTTGCCCCTAAATCTTTCACAATTCTTTCCACTATGCCTTTAGCCTTGGAGAAATTAGCATCTTTACCTGCATAAACAAAAGCAAAAGCATTGTTCTCCTCAATTCCTTTAAACACACTACCTATTTCAAATAAAAATTGAGGATATTCGTGAAGTTTATTGTGTTGCAAGTTATGCAAAAGCAAAGGCATCAAATCTGTTCTCAAAACATCATACTCTTGGTTCATAGGCTTTTCAACTTTCACAAGCTTTTCTGGTTTTCTATTCATCCGTAGGAAAAGAACATCCTCATTTGATAAATGATAATTCATTACTTCTATAGCACCCATGCCTGTAAATATATGTTGTAAAGCCCTAAACAGTTTATTGTTATCAGCTTCCCCTCCTATTGTTGCAATAGAAGGTAAAGAAGCATCAAAATTCTCGTAACCATAAGCAATAGCTATGTCTTCTATAACATCAATAGGATGTAATATATCTGTTCTGTAAGGAGGAACTAAAGCATAAAAGTTATTACCCTTATCCTCATAACCCATTCCCATTTTTAGTAACATGTCCTTTAAAGACATTTCTACTCCTAAATAACTTTTAACCTCTTCTTTACTTACTATTTTTTTCTTATAACTCATATCCATCAAATACTTACCCTCTATCTTAACATCATAAACCTCATTAGTTAGCTCAAAAAAATGTGCTGCTAAAATCCTAGCTGTTTCATCAACTTTTTTCTCATCCAAACCTGTAACATCCACCACAAAATTTTTAGTATGCTCATCTATAACAGTGTAAACACCATTAATTATAGGAGGTAAAGCCAAAACAACACCTTTGCTATCTACCCATACAGGATAAATAGAAGTATTCTCAAGTAAATGAGCATAAGCGATACCTTTCTCATGTGTTTCTAATATTTCTTTTATTGTTGCTTCCCTTTCCCATCCTAAAGGTATAAACTTAAAATTTTTCTTTACCCCTTTATAATATACAGGAAAGGTTATAACATCAAGATTATGTACTCCTATACTTACCGCTTTTCTTCTTCTTCCATGAGTCACGTGCAACTTCTCTTGTAATTGAATTATTGAATCGAAATCAAAATTCTTAACATTTCTTGCAATAAACATCCTTACATAAGGTCTCACTTCTAAAGCCTCTTTACTTAAAAAAACCTCTTCTTTACCTTTTTTCATATTGTAATTTTTTAGATTATGATCCAAACCCAAATAATAACGGAGAGCGCGAGCAACACCTTCCTCGCTTAATAAATCAGGTCTGTTAGGAAATATTTCTACCTCTATTAGATCCTCATGTATGGTTTCTACGGCAGTACCTAATGAGGATAATGCATTCTCCAAATCATTTATACTTAATTCCTTACCTATAAGTTTCCTTAACCTAGATATCTTAAAATTAACAGTAGGCATTAATAACACCTTAATACAACCATCTTTTAAGGTCTCTCAACATCTTAATATCGGTTGTGTAAACATCTCTCACATCTTTAAATCCGTAATAATTCATAATGATTCTTTCCAAACCTAGTCCCCATGCCAAAACTTTAACCTCTTCTCCCAATAAAGGTTTAACTACTTCTGGTCTAAACATACCCGCGCCTGCTAATTCAACCCATCCCTTCTCAGGCATAAATACTTCTATTTCTAAAGATAACTCCGTATAAGGAAAGTAGGCGGGTCTCACTTTTATCTTATCATATCCCATTTTTTGAAAAAATATTTTCAGATAACCCAACAAATGCTTAAAATTCACATTATTGCTAGCAACAAAACCCTCTACTTGATAAAATTCAAATAGATGCTTCCAATCTAAAGTTTCATTTCTAAAAACCTTACCAATTGCAAAGTATTTGGCGGGCAAATCATGAGGATTCAATGAAGCTAATTGTAAAGCAGATAATACGGTTGTATGTGTTCTCAATAGCAGTTTAGAAGCATAAGTTTCTTTCCATGTATAGTTCCATCCATCACTTTTTTCATCTCCTCTTTCATGCATCTCTTTTACTCTTTTAACAATTTGCCTATCTGCATTTATTCTAGGAGCAGAATAATCCAAATAAAAAGTATCTTGCATTTCTCTAGCAGGATGATCCTGAGGAGTGAATAAAGCATCAAAATTCCAAAAGGCTTGTACTATCTTATTCCCCGTCATTTCTTTAAATCCCATATCTAACCATATCTTTCTCACATACTCTATCACTTGAGTAACAGGATGTTGCTTCCCTGAATAAACCTGTTGAGCAGGTGAGTTAACATCAAATTTCTTAAATTTCTTATCTTTCCATTTTTTAATTACTTCAGGAGTGAGTTCGGTTATCTCTTCAATAATTCTTATATTTTTATCCTTCATTTCTGGCTTTAACCTCACATAAACATAGGTTTTAGCCAAAACTTCCAAAAAACGACGCTTTTTTAATTTCTTAATATCTTCTTCCTTTATTTTTTTACCCTCTTTCACTTTCTTTAATAATTCCTTCTCCTTGTTATCTATGCTTTCCTTAATTAATCTAACTATTCCTTTATCTATAACAATTGCACCTTTACTTTTAGCCCAGGCTATTGCTATCTCCTTATCTCTTACATTCAAATCTTTTATATGAGTTTCACCATGATCTTTTAGAAAGTTAATGAGTTGTTCTTCAGGCAACCCTTCTTTTAAAGCTTTCTTACCTTCAGAAGTTAATGATAAAATAACCTCGTCTTGTTCCCATTTTTCAACAATATCCAGAGATTCCATTTCTAAAATAGTTCTCATCACTATAGATTGATCTATATTTAATTTTTGTGCTATATCTAACACTTTGGCTCTATCATGCTTTTTAAGGTAATCAAATATTTTTTTTCCTACAGGAGATAACATCAATTCCATATGCATAAAATAAATCTTATAAGTTTTAAAAATCTTCTTTTTTGCTTTTTTTAATTTTAGGCATAATATCATGGCTATTACACATCGCATAATAGAAAATACCTTGTTCATTAAATTTTTTTCTAACATCTATTTCTTTTCGATCATATAAAGCAATTATTGCTTTAACATTCAAACCTAAGGATCTAAGTTTTTGAACTTCCTTTATTACAGATGATCCTGTGGTAACAACATCCTCGATAACAATTACTTCAAGAGAAATGAGATCTTTTAAAAAAAGGTCTAAAGGGAGTATACTTTCATTTATCCTGCTCTTTATAGAAGAATCATAAAAAATAGGTGAAGTTATTATTTCTTTAATATCATTATGCTGCTTCTTTAATATCTTTAAAGGTTTGCTTAAATCTAAAAAAGAATCAAGTTTAGAAGGTAAAATCAAAATATTTCCATAAGGTTTTCCTATAAAATACTTATCTTCGGGTAAACCATGATCTTTTGGTTTTTTTCTTAATTGAGGAAGATAATAATTCTTTCCTGAATATTCATAGAACTTACCCGCTAACAAAAAAGCTACTTCTCTATATATACTTTCAGGATCTCCATAAATACTATCAACTTTTAGACTTCCCTCCACAAAAAGTTCTTTTAGATAGTTTACAACAATAGTTAATTCAAGTAAATTAATCAATTCTACTCTATTTTCCTTAACCTTAAGATAATATAAACTTCCTGGTGTAAAATAAGATCCTTTTTTTAATACTTTATGTGTGTTATATAAATAAGCAAATTGAGCAAAAAAACCTGCTTTTACTGCTCCTTCAGGTACTCCATAAAAAACAGTATAATTAAAAGGGTTGTAATAATAAGTAAGCAAGGATTTTTCTTTACAAAAAGTTACTATATATTTTCCCAATCTTGATGCTGATAATAAGGTCTCAGTAGTTTTTCTTAAATTTGCGTAAAAGTTAGATATTTTACCAGATTTAAGAGTTACACCTTCTGGATAAAACTCAAAACATCCTAAATTTATTAAATATCTTACATATTCTTCCTTTTTAGACCAATAATTTTCTTTCATAAATATATTTTATAAAAAATATTTAGATAAATTTTTAAAATCCTCCTAATACATCAAAAGGATTAAATTCCTCTCCTTTTTTCTGCTCTTTCTTAATTTCTTCTTGATCATTACCTACAAGATTTAACTCAGAAGATTGCTCTCTCTCTTTTAATAAAGAACCAAACACACCAGAAGGTAGATTGTTGCCGGAGTTTTCCTTGTTCTCGGTTATAGAAGAAGTTTCTGTGGTTGGTACGATAGGTAAAGAAGATATAATATCAGAAGGAGAAGGTGATTGATCAACAGTATCGTCTTTTTTAAAATAGTTAGAAGGAGGGTGTTGTTCTTCTTCGGTAAACACACCATAATTTCGCTCTTCACCTTTAGCAAATCTTTCTTTAACGGATTTAACAATATAATGGTTTTCCCACATTCTCTTCGCATCCTCTTTATTTTTTGAATTGTTATTTTCAAAAGAATTGATATTTAATAAAGAAGGCTTAACCTCTTCTTTTTTCTCTTCACCCAATCTTAACTTTATAAATTGCTTAGGTTCTTCATTTTCCTCTAAAGAAGAAGTAGAATGAACTAATCTAACCTCTTTTTCCTTTTCTTTAGGAAAGGTTATGTTTCCCTTGCCTTTTTTATATTCAACAATTCCTAATGCTGTAAATATTAATGAAGTTAAAGCAAAAACCTCCCACATTTTATTCACTCCACAACACTATATCTCTGTTTAAAAAAGCTTTAATTCTCTCGAGAATACTCAATTTTTCAGGTGTTTTAGATTCAATTAATGCATTTGCTATTTTGCTTATAAGCATTTGTTGTTCTGTTCCCTTTGCAATATTAACGAAAGGAATACCTAAAACAATACTTTCTTTAAACTTCCTATGGTATCTTATTCTCCCTAAAACTTTACATCCTAATCGCTTCTCTATCTCCTCATCAGTTAATTCGTAATGAACATTCTTAGCTTGATTAACCACCACGCCGGCAATAGGTTTATCCAAATCCTCGGCAAACCTTTTCAATAATAAAGCGTTACGCAAAGAAGGTTCATCAGGAGTAGTTACAAGAACTACTTCATCTGCAACTTTCAAAGCAGTTTCCACTTCTTTATTAACTCCTGGTGCAACATCTAACAAAATCACATCAGCCATACCTAAAAGCGGTTTTAAAGCTTTCTTAAAACCGCCCATGTTATGCTCTATTTCATCTACATTAGCAGGCACTACATAAAAACCTGCTCTATGCTTATATAAAGCATGTGTAATATAAGCCTCGTTTCTTATAACATCATTAAGTGTTACAATAGAAGCAGCAGGAATTCCGAGATGTAAAGCTAGATTTGGAGCGGTTAAATTAGTATCAATAATTATTACTCTTTTACCTTGATTTACTAATGCAGAAGCTAAATTTGTAGTTAAAGTGGTTTTACCCACGCCTCCTTTACCTGAAGCAATAGCTATAACTTTGGTCATTCTATCACCTTAATATATTATGTATTTTAATCTTTATATAGTTTAAGGTTGTATTTATTTTTTATGGTAGAGCATCAATTACCTCGATTCATATTAAGCTCTCCAAAATTATTTTTTTATCTAACAAAAGAAGGGGAGTTTTATGATAAATGGATGGGTCTATGGAGCAATACATACAAAATTATAGATTACTTAGCTATAAAAATAGAAGATCAATGGCTTAATAGCAAAAATATTATAAAAAGCGAAAGAAAAAATTCTAGAGAACTTATCTTAGTTTATGCTTTTAACAACAAAGAAATAAAAGTATTATATTCTTTATCTTCCTATGGTTTAAAGATTAAAGTTGTAGGTATTGAAAAATTCGAGGTTGAGATCGGTATTAACATAAGAGTTAAAGAAGAAAATTATCATTTAAGAGAATATGAGGTTCAAGAAGATACTTTCAGAGACGTCTATGTTTTCAAAGATGAATATGATAGAAAAGTAGTTATAGGTTTAAAAGAAGGGAAAATAAAACTCCTTAATAAATATTATAAAGAACATTATCCTTACCCTCACGAAAAACAAAGATGTTTAGTCAGCATATTTAACATAGAAAATAACGAGTTTTTCATAACTTATTCCAAAGAAAAATTTGATAAATATATTGCTTCCCAACACGAAGAAGAAATAAAGAAGTATAAGAAAGAATTGAATAATGAAAAGGACAAACTTAACATAATACCGCGAATATCTCAGCAAGCGTTTGTTGAGGAAGTATTAATTAATTTTAAAAATGCTATTGATGCAGTATTAAGTTTAAGAAAAGAACATAAAGGCAAAGTTTTTTATGTAGCAGGGTTGCCTTGGTTTAATGAATTTTGGGCAAGAGATGCATTATGGGCTAGTTTTGCATTAATAGGTTTGGATAAAAAAGATGATGTAGAACAGCTACTTTTCTATCTTTCTAAACACATAAACGAAGAAGGACATATGTTAACTAGAAAGGAATTTCATAAAAATTCAGGAGAATATCATGGAGATGATGTATTGCCTTTATACCTCATAGTCTTAAAGTATTATGTTAGTGTTTACGGAAATGAAATATTAGAAAAGAAAGAGATAAAAGAAGTATTTAGAAAAACAAAAAAATATTTAGAAAAACACGTATTTAACGGATTAGTTATGCATCGAAGCACAGGTACATGGATGGACAGTGTTGCTAAAGAATGGATTGCCTTAGATATCCAAGCTTTATGGGTAAAAGCATTAAAATGCTGGAAACACTTAGATAAAAAATTTAACTTATATTATGAAATTTTGCTCAAAGGTTTACTAAGGTTCTATAGAGAAGGGTCATGGTACAGATTTGTTGATCCATTGAGCAATAATGTTGCTATTAAAGATACAGCTAATGCTTTTTTATTAACATTTTTGGATATAGTACATGGTGTTTATGCTAAAGCAGTTTTAGAAAATGGTAAAAAACTTATTTCCCAATATGGCGTTGCTTTAGAAAATCCAGATAATATTACTTTTAATGAAAAAGGTTACCACTCAGGAGCGTCATGGCTTTTAGTTACAGGATGGGCTTTGGTTTCTTATCTTTATCATGGTTATGAAGAAGAAGCAAAAAAATTGTTTAATGTTTTCTTCGAGGATAGAAAAAGGTTCAGCGAAGGTACTTATAGCGAAGTATTAGCATGGAACACAGGAGAGTTAATAGGTTGTGGACACCAATTATGGAGTGCTTCCATACTATTATTCGCGCTAACGTTTGGATTGTTTGGAATAAACATTTCCAAAAACCTTACCTTATCACGACCACTTATTTTAAGAAAAATTGCTAAAAAAGCGGAATTAAATTCATCACTAAAAATAACCTTCGAAAATAGAAATGACGAATGTGTTATTATTATTCATAATAAAGAAATAGAGGAAGTAAAAGACGGTATTAATTATAAGAAATTAGCAGTGTTTAAAAAGGAGGCTGAATTATATGATATTGCAAGAAAAGCGTGAAGAAACGACGATTTATTTTTATACAGGGGAAATTAAAAATTTGCTTTTGTTCAGAGAAGACAAAGTCACAGGGAATAAAAGTATAATAAATCATTCTCGAGCATTGAGACCACATAGCATTCAACAACATTCTCAACTAGAAGTTGCTAAAGAAATAAAAAAAACTGAAAAAGTATGTATCTTCTGCCAATACGAAAATGAGGAATTACCTTTAGCATCAAAAGAAAAAAGATATGAGAAAGGCGAAGCAGTAATTTTCCAGAATAAATATCCTTTTGCTGAAAAGCATTATGTAGGAATAATAACTAAAAAGCATTTTGTTAATATATTTAAAGTAAAGCATTTTCGCGATGTTTTTTTAGCATTTAAGGAATTAATCGAAGACGAATTAAGCAATGAGTATTTTTACATTAACATGAACTTTTTGCCTCCTGCTGGTGCTTCTATTGTACATCCTCATGTGCAGGCATTTACATTTGCAAAACCCACTCCAAAGCATCAACTAATCATTGAAGGTATGAAAAAGCATGGAAAGGAGAAGTGGTTAAAAGAACATAAAGATAAAGGACTACAAATCTCTGAAGGAAATTCATTTGAAATATTTGCAACATTTGCACCAACGCTAAATTCAGAAATAGCATGGGTTTCTTACGAAAATAGAAGATTAAATGATCTTAAGAATAAAGAGTTAAAAGAAATGAGTAATATAATTGTTAGCATTATAAATTATTATCTTCATCTAAATCCATTTAACGCCTTTAACTTCGCTATTTACGAACATGAGCAGCATGGTGTATTAGGTTTTATAGGTTTGAGAAAGCCATTAACTAAATATTATAGTTCAGACCGCGGCTTTTTAGAAAATTATCATGGAATGCAAGTAATAAGTACTTATCCAGAAAGTATAGCGAAAGAATTGAAAAAAAGTTTTAAGTTTATTTCATCATACCGAAAGTGATTATCTTATGCATTGCAAAACTCCATAAAAATACAATACCCACAGATAAAACAGCAGCTATCATTTTTGATAATGCAATATATTCAACAAAAAAGTAAATTAACAACTCATTCCAAATCAAGCTTGTTGATGCAACTATTAAAAAAACAGTGAATTGTTTTGTTTTGTTACGATACGTGTTCTTGAAGGTATATTTTCGGTTTAAAGTGTAATTCAATACCGCACCTGAGACGAAGCCAATAGCTGCAGATACTAAATAATAAAGGTTAAGGATATAAGCAAGCACGTAAAACATAGATAGATTAGTTACTGCTGCCAACCCCCCTATAATAAAATATTTGACTAATTGCCGTATTACATCACTTGACATAACCTTTCTCAAGGTATTCTTTCTCTGAACCAACAGCATCAATATCGTACCTCTTCTTGTTTAAAATACTTTTAGCTGCTAAAAATCCCATCTCAATCGCATGATCTTGATTATTATATTTAAACCTACCTCCCCTTCCTACATATATGAGATTTTCAAAAGAGTTAAGATAGGATTTAATAGGTGTTAAATATTTAGCATAATTTATATCATAAACAGGATAAGCAAACCTTTCCTTGTGAATCCAAGTATTAATAACCTCATTTCTTTTCAAGAAGCCTGCTTTCTCCAGATGAGGCATCGCAAGTTCTAAAAGCTCACCTTTTGTTGATCGCCATATCTTATCATCATACCAGCAAAAAAATTCTAAACCTATAAGTGTTTTACCTTTAGGAACTAAATCCTTACTAAAGTTCTTTATTTCCATCATCCTACCAAAAGGTATGCTTAACTCAGGTAAATAAATCCATTGATCAGGAAAAACTTGTTCCTTATTCACTGCTATAAATAAAGTTACTAAAGATCTGAACTTTAATTGTTTAATAGCATTAAGTATATCATCAGAAGGACGTGGGTGCAGAAGTTCAATAAAGCGAGTTATTGGTATTGTAGAAATAATATATTTAGGATGTATTATTTTTTCCTTCCCTTCTATAACTGCAATAACCTCAACTATCTTACCATCTTTATGAATTATTTTTACAGGATAAGAATTGGTCATAAAAACCCTACCTTTCTTTTTTTCTACTTCCTCTCTCATTCTTTCATATATTTGTTGTGTCCCTTTTCGGGGATAATAGAAAGCATCAACCAAAGTCTTTGCTTTGGATTTTTTAAACAACATTTTTTTAAGAATCTCCCATACAGACAGGTTTTTGATGCGTTGAGTAGCCCACTCTACAGATATTTCAGAAGGTTTTAATCCCCATATTTTTTCCGTATAATTAAGCATGTTTAAATTTGCAAGCTCCCAACCAAAATCTCTCACGATTTTTTCCTCAAAGTTTTTGGGCTCAGATCTTATGAAAAGATTTTTTATTTTTTGTAATGAAAAAGAGCTCATTGCCTTTATAGATCCTATAAAGCCTAGATTTTTAAGTATGTCTCCTAACTCAACAGGATATTTGAAAAATTTGTTTCTAATATAGAATCTTGTTAACCTATCAACTTTTATCCAATCATCACCTAAAAGCTCTGCAATAATATCATAAAGATCTTGGTTTTTGCTGTAAAACCTATGAGGGCCAATATCACTTTTAAACTCACCAAAATCAAGAGTTTTTGCTAAACCTCCTATCTGCTTATCTTTCTCCAAAACCAACAAAGTTTTATTTGAATCTTTAAGTTTAAATGCTGCTGAGGTACCAGCAGGACCAGCACCGAGTATAAGAACATCAACCTTCATAAGAACCCCTGATATTTATACCATTCATAAGCTTTTTTTAACCCTTCATCTATAGAGTATCTAGGTTCATAACCTAAAAGTTTCTTAGCTTTGTCTATATTAGCTACAAAAAACTCTATCTCACCTTCTCTATTAGGTTCCACAATAATTTGGCTTTGACTATTAAGTAAATCTTTGATTTTTTTAGCAAGCTCTATTATTTTAACTCCTTTCCCCGATGCAATATTAAAAACATTACCTTTAACCTCATCAAATTTTTCTATGGATTTTATTGTTCCGTTAACAGCATCATCTATATAGGTGAAATCCAATGTTTTGTTCTCCCCATAAACTTTAAGTTCTTTACCCTTACTTGCATTTATCAAGAATTTTGGAATTAACCTGTCTGAAGTATCGTATTTACCATAAACATTAGAATACCTAACAATTACGAAATCTAAGCCATAACATTTAGCATAAGCATGAACTAAAGCTTCACCTGCTATTTTTGAGGCAGTATAAGGGCTTTCGCATTTCTCTATTCTTACTTCATCCTCTTTTTTAGGTTCGCTACTTTCACCATAAGTTTCTCGGCTAGACGCGAATAATAATCTAGATATATCATGTTTTCTTGCGAACTCTAAAATATTGAAAACAGTATTTATATTCTCTTTCGCAATGTTCGGATCAATAACTGAATTATAGACGCGAGCATTCGCGGCTAAATGTACAATCATGTCAATATCCTCAATTGGCAATTTTTTCATTTCCTCTTTGCTTAACAAGTTAGCAACAATGGTCTTTTTATTCAACTCCTCAAACCACCTATTAGGATTTTTATCCACACCAACAACATCAAAACCTTTTTTTAACAATTGAAGAAATAATTCAGTACCTATGGTCCCGCTACTACCTGTAATTATTATTTTACCCATAGTTTGTTTTAGGGGAAAATAAGTTTTAAAAAGATTTAAAATAGGAGAATAAACATGAGAGCAAATGAGAAATTCATACTATTTATTTATACAGTGTTGCTC
>WAPH01000032.1 GCA_015520895.1 Nanobdellati archaeon
CCTCAGGAACCACTAGGTTAACAATCTTAAACTCTAACGGTAATGTAGGAATAGGTATAACCAACCCTCGAGCCAAACTTGATGTTGCAGGGAGTGTTAAGGCACAATCTTTATGTTTAAGTGACGGATGTAAAACGTCATGGAGTCAAGTTAGCGATTCTAATATACGATTAGAGTTTAGAGATGTTGGATGGAAATGTGCAAATGATGATGATTGTTCATGCACTAAATGTTATTATAAAGAATGGAGAGTATGTGATGGCTCTTTATGTACTCCTTGGAATGAATATTCTACAGATAATTGCGTTCAAGATTGTGATTCATGTCCTATACCTGCACAGTGTTTTCAAGATATTGCCTTTTAAAAATATGTTTGCTTTGTAAGAGGTATTATTAAATACTTTCAACGACGGTATTATATTTAATATCACTTAAGACAATTTCATTTCTAAAGTTGAAAATATCCTCCATATATCTCACAACATCTAAAGACAATTTTTCTATCTCTTTATAACTAACCCTTTTATTGACATTATTCATTAATATTTTTTTAACTATATTCCTAATTTTTGCTTTTAAAAATTCTTTTCTTTTCCAATCATTTATTTTTATATATCCGCTTAATTCTTTTATTATTTCTTTAGCAACTCTCTTTATCTCTTCTTCGTTATCAAAAAATTTCTCCTTTGAGGATAAGAGATCATAAAAAGCTAATTCTTCTTCAGTTAAATCAAGTTTTTTGCCCTCATCATATTGTTTTTTAATCTCACGAGCAAGAGTAATAAGCTCTTCTATAATCTCTACAGTACTTATTAATTTAAGATTATGTTTCTCAATAATCTCTTTTAATTTCTCATATAATGATTTATAACGTATAGGATTAATTTTTGTTTTAACTTTTATTTGATCACTTATAATTTTTATTAATACTTCTGCAGCATAGTTCTTATAAGGCATATTTCTGAATTCTTCGAGAAACTTTTCATCAAATATGGATACTTCTGGTTTTTCTTTATTCATTAAAGCAAACACATCTATTGGTTCGCTTGCTGAAATACTTTTTGATATTAATGTGTTAATCTCATATTCTAGTTCTCTAGTAACTCCTTTTGAAGCATAACTATATAAAAAGAAATATAGAAGAATTCCGATTAAAAGATACCTTTAGTTATTCGTTATTTATAGAAAAAAATTTTAAGATACAAACTACCAATCTGCAAAGATTACGCTAAGATCACGGCAGCTTTACTTTATAACTTATATTCTAGTAAGGATATTTATTTGCTTTTATTTTTGATGTTTTTTGAAGTGACTTATTCTTAAATCGATACTTTTATCCAAATATAGATCTATGTTGTCATTTTTTACCTGCTGAAAACTTTATAGCTTCTCACTTTAAACCCTTTTCAATACCCCCTTTCCCTCGCTATCTCATCGTGTTTTTTTACACTCTCTAATAAATCTTCAAGAGCAGCTTTTTTCGGATCTGTCATGCGAGATGCTTTTCTTTTACCTTCTCTTTTTTCTAAGTTATATAGTTCTTTTATTTTATCGTATAAGTCGTAGCTCATTTTATCACCTGCTTTATAAAAGGTTTTGCTTTCTTTTTAAGCATCTCTATACTTTTAATTATTTCCTCCTCAGTCCAGCTCCCTTCCATACCTTTTTGTAATGAAACTATCTTACCGTCTTCTCTTACACCTACAGTCAACCTAGAATCAATAATACTTTCTTCTTGATGAGTTGGATCTAAGAATATAACGTTCTCAGCTTTATAAGCTGTTAAAGATATTACCGTATGGTTTAAAGGCAACTTTCCTTCATATTCACCTTCTATAATCTCGTGGTTCTCATCTAACTTGGGAATTTTTGTTACAGTTAATGCTGCCATTGCAGCAATAGCGGCAGCATCATATAAATTTCCATCATCATTAACTACATAAATGTCCACAAAAACCGTCCAAACTTTTTCTCCCGGAATAATCACAAGATTTTTAGTATCTATTACCTTTCCTTCCCTTATGCCTCGATCAATTACTCTCCCTAATTCTATTTCATCTTCTCCTGGTGGTCCTGGCTCAAAACTAGAGGACGCCATAGGTAAAAATTCACACATAGTAATCATTACACCTTCATCTGGCTTATCCGGATATGGTTCTCCTACTTGCATTTTTATGCCCACTATTACTTCTGTATTTCCTATTCTTACACGTGCAGATCCTTCAGCGTTCTCTCCTATATCTTTTTCAACTACTACTTTTCTAAATTCATCAAGCTTCCTTCCGTCTCTTCTTTCTTCTTTCTTAAGTAATCTGATCAAATAATCTTTGGTTGTTTGAGTGATCATTTTACCACCTCTGATAATGTTGCTAAAGCGGCATACCTTTCCTTTAAAGCATTAACTTGCAATTTGTAAATCTGTTGAGCTCCTTTTTTAGCTAAATCTATCATTTTTTTAATCTCATTTAAGTCAACTATTCCATCCATTTGTAAGAGAGTTATTTCTCCTGTTGAAGGTATGTAAGCAAAAGGCATGTCCACTGCATCTTCCGCATCTTCTTCTTCTTTAGTTAGATCTAATAGGATTTCTCCGTTAGCTCGCCCGGCAGCTACTGCAGGCATTAAATCTTTCATAGCTATGCCTGCATCCGCCAGTGCAACAGATGCAGCAGTTAAAGCGGCAACTCTCGTTCCTGCGTCAGCTTGAATGACTTCTAAATCCACATCTATTAAAGTGCGAGGGTATTCTTCTAATATGACTACACGAGATAACGCATTAGCAATAACTTTGCTTATTTCTACTGAACGCTTATCAGGACCTGGTTTTTTTCTGTCCTTTACTGAGAAAGTAATCATATTATACCTACACCTTAATATTGCTTTATCTCTATCTTCTAAATGCTTAGGAATCACCTTTTTAGGTCCATATACTGCAGCAATAACAATGGTTTTGCCAGATTGTACTAGTGCGGAACCTTGAGCTCTTTTAACCACTCCAGCTTTAATAACGTATGGTTTTCTAAGCTCATCAGGTGCTCTTCCGTCACTTCTCTTCATCTTTTTTACCATTAACATCACCTAGCCTCTTATCTAAAAGTTCAGCAACCTTTTCTGTTAGACCTTTAACTACAGAATGCTCCTCTACATAAAATATTGCTTCAGCAGCAATTTCCATATTTTCTCCGCTAATCCATATGGCACCATTTTGTCCTACGTAAATTCTTGTATTGGTTTTTTCTTTTATGAGTTTAATCATGCTTCCTCCTTTTCCTATGATGCGAGGAACACGAGATGGTGTTACGTGAATAACCATTCCTTTTCCTAATTTTTTTGCTTGGGGATCTTTAAGGGTCACATTTACGAATTTGGTTCTCGTAACTTTAGATATCTTAGCAAAAATAAGATCTCCAACATCGTAGTAATCTGCCAAATCGCTTTCTTTTTCAATAAAATCTCTGGTGTCGTAAACACCTAAATATGCGTCATAAGGTGAGTTAATATCCACAACCCAGAAACTTACACCTATGTCAACTATTTCACCTATAACGAAATCACCTACTTTAGGAATATATACGCCATTTAGAGGAACGACGTTTATGATACTTCCTTTCTTTACTACTATGCCTACTCTTTTAGAAATTACTTTACTTCCTACTCTATAAACGTTTTGTCCAGGAATCACATCTAGACTATCGATGATCACACTACCTGGATAAACTATTTCCATGTTTTTATCTTCCATAACCTCACCTTTTTTTCTCTTCAATAAATACACTTCCTTTAGTAACTTTATTTAACGCAGCAAATAACTCGTTCATCAGACCCGCAGTTATTTCTACCTCGCATACGTAATAAGTTGATGACCAGTCTTCATGCTTTATGGTTGAGAGTCTAGTAAGTTCGTGTCTTGCTTTACCGCCAAACTCTAAAGGCACTTTAACCTTAAATATTTTTTTCTCAATTCTTAAAGGTATTAACGGTCTTAAAGCTTTAATGGCTTCTTCTATTTGTTTTTCTACAGGTTCTAAGGCTTTAACTTTGAACTTTGCCTCTTCTAATGCATGTTCTACTCTAGTGGGTGTTAAAGGCGTATTAGTTCGGGCATCTATGGCATTAGCAACAATAAAACTTATTATTCTTCTTCTCTTTTCTTCTTGCAATTCCTTTCTTTGCTCTTCAGTTAATTGAACTTCGCCTTTTTCCAAAATTATCTTGCATATCTCGTAGAAGTCTTTATTCCCAAATACTTTTTCAATATCTTGTTCCTTGGCTCTTAACGCTTTTCTAACATCAGAGAAGATAGCATCCCCTATTACTACTTCACTTAAATCATCTAACTTCTTTTTCTTGTATAGATTATATTTTTCCCATAAAATAGGTATTTCGAATTTTTTACCTTTATAAATATAACGAGCAATCACTTCTTTAACTTTCATAAATTCACACCAAGTTTCTTCATATCATCTTTACTCAATTCTCTAAATCCTTGTTTATTTACCACTCTAAGAATTATCTCGTCATGTTTGCCCTTTCCCTCTAATTTCAATATCTTTAATGCTAAATTTACAGCTTCTTTTAAACTCATATCCTCTTTATATTCCTTTTCTAATATCTCGTTTGCTTTGTCTTCTTCTTTACCTACTGCTCTTGCATTACACTCTAAAAGTATACCCGAAGGATCTGTTTGATAGATGTGTTTACCTGTATTATCTATACCTCCTATTAGCAAGCTAACACCATATGGTCTTACTCCTGCATATTGAGTATATGTTTGTATTCTGTCTGCCAAATATTTTGCTACACCCACAACACTTATGTTTTCGTCGTAAAGTAAGCGATGTTGCTGAGCTTTTACTCTTGCCGCATCCACAAGAACACGAGTATCTGCAACAAAACCAGAACTAGCAATACCTATAAAGTGATCAACCTTAAATATCTTTTCTGTTGATGTAATTATGTTAGATTTTTTCTTTTTAGCACCAAATAATACCCCTTCTTTGTATTTTATAGCTATTACTGTTGTCCCTTTCTTGACAGCTTCTCTTGCATATTCTACTTGAAATAATCTTCCATCCGGAGAAAACACAACTATTGCTCTATCATAACCCATACTTTCAGGAGTTAATTCCATTTATTTCACCTCTCTTTATAAAATCTTACGCATTTAATTTTAAAAATCATAACTTTAAATCGTGTTTGAATCCTGCATTTTTTGCTTTCTCTAAATCCCATGCATCCTCTTCTAACATGTCAGGAATAGTTTCATTTAACACAGGGTATGCTTTGTTACAATGCTCGCAGGTTAAAAACATTCCTTTTTCCTTCAACTCTTTATGACAAAAGGGACAAGCCATTATTTTAAGGAGTTCTTGAGGTACAGGCATCATAATTCACCTTTTCTAATCATCTCGTTTAGATATTCGTTTGCTGATAATGCTGCTGTGGCTCCATGTCCTGCAGCCACTACTACTTGCTTGTCCCTGCAATCTGTTATATCTCCGGCTGCAAACACTCCTTGTTGTGATGTTCTCATTAATCTGTCAACCTTTATTTCCCCTTTTTCGGTAAGTTCTACAAAGCCATTAATCCAATCAGTATTGGGTATTGATCCTATCTCAACAAACACCGCATTAACCTTTATGGATTTTAAACTTTCGTCCTCTCTATTCTTTACAATTATTTCTTCAACATGTTTATCTCCTTTAATTTCATAAGGTACGTAAGGAGTTATAATTTCCACATTATTTAAGCCTTTAACCCTATCTACCAAAATCTTTTCTGCCCTAAATTCATTTCTTCTGTGAATAAGATAAACTTTATTACATATTTTTGCTAAGTATTCTACTGCAGTTAAAGCACTATTACCTCCTCCTACAACAGCCACGTCTCTTCCTTTAAAAAACGGACCATCACAAGTTACACAATAACTTACACCTCTTCCTTTTAATTCTTTTTCACCTTTTACACCAATCTCTCTAGGATGTTTACCTGCTGCAATTATAACTGCTTTTGCTTTTACCGTTGCGCCAAACTCAGTTGTCATAAGGAAGAGTTTACCTTCTTTTTTTATACTTTTAATTTTATCGAACACTATTTCTGCCCCAAATTCGCGTGCTTGTTTTTCCATTTCCATAGCGAGATTAGCACCAGCTATATTTCTTACGCCTGGGTAATTTTCTATTTCTGGTGTTTCTGCTAATTGCCCTCCAATATCTCCTGTAAATACTCCTGTTTTCCACGCATTTCTAGCAGAATAAATTGCTGCAGTTAAGCCTGCCGGACCTCCTCCAACGATAACAATGTCATACTCTAACTCCACTTCGCATCACCAAATTTTTAAACTATTAAAACCTAATATTATTTAGAGCGATAATCTTAAAAAGGTGAGAGTATGGGAAGAATAAAAAGAAAAGTACTGTGGGGTTTGGTTCTTTCACTTACGGGTTTTTTGTGGTTTGCTAAAGATATCGGATGGATAAATATAAAATTACCTATTGTGCCTCTTATAATATTTTTAATGGGTGTATGGTTAATAGCTGAGGGAGTATTTTAATTATCTTGCTCCCTCTGCTTCTTTTTCTCTTCTATTCTTTTCAAGAATTGCAAAACTCTCAGGATCGTTATTATATGCTAATATTATCTCATTAGCTAACACTTCTCCTGCACTCTTAAGATTAGCATGTCTTTTGAGATATGCACCTCCTACTAAATGCCTTATAGCTAAATCAACCCTTCTTAATGGCGAGATAACTACTGCTTCTCTAGCAATAATTCCTCCTTTTTGATATGTTATCACTTCTTCTACTGGTGCAGCATTTTCTATTGCTTTAACTAATACTTGAATAGGATTTTTCTTAAGTTTTTTTTCTATTATTTCAAATGCTTCTATAACGTTTTTAATATTTTTTATGCTTTTACCCGTATTTATTCCCGAAGTAAGTTTATGCTTTTTACCTTTGTGACCCGCCACGAACATTCTATTGATTAGTCTCTCTACTATGTTAATCTTTGCTTTTCCATAGTGGATATTAGCCAATCTTCCTCCTGTTTTAGGATAAATTATAGGATTTATAGCTATTACGCTTTTTAGACCTTCATCTTCTACCACTACATTTTCATAATCCCATCTACCAAATAATTTTATAAGTTGTTTAGATATTATTTCTTGTGGTGTATTCATTTTAGTATGTTCAAAATCCTCAGACCTTTTTTCCTCTTTCACTTCTTTAGTTATAACCTTCTTTTTGGATTGTTTAGTTTTTGCTTTTCTAGCCATAAATCCTTACCTCTTTACTTCTTTTGTTTTCTACCTAAAACTAACTCTTTTAAGGAAATTCCATTAACTTTTATTACTTTGTATTTTACACCCGGTATGTCTCCTTTTGCACCTCCTTGAGCTCCACCAATCTTCTCTATGATGACCTCGTCATGCTCGTTAATGAAGTTTATAGCCCCATTACCCGGAGCAAAAGCAGTAACTTGAATACCATTTTTTATTATTTGTACTCTTACACATTTACGCATTGCAGAGTTTGGTTGCTTAGCCTCTACTTGCCTTTTCTCTAAAACGATTGCTCTAGCTTGAGGTGAACCTTCTAAAGGATCTGCTTTTATCTTTAATCCTAAAACTTTACGAACATAATCTTTTTTGTGCCATCTCTTTTCTTTGGCTTTTCTTATTAAATTTCTTGCTGCAAACAAACCTCCTTTTGCTATGTTCACCACCTTGAATATTATTTCCTAAAATCAATAGAGAAGAAACATTTAAAAAATTAACGGCAGATGTTGCGTGTATCTGACAACCACTACTTAGTGACTTACATCATTTCTTGGAGATTAGTATTCTTAGGATTTATGTTCATCATTAGTTTACGTAGTTTTGGGTCTTTGAGAAACTTTCCAGACTTGAACTTTTTATAAAGCTTTTCACTCATTCTATATGCCTTTAGCATCTCCCTTACATCTTCTTCTGTTGTACCTGATCCTTTTGCTATTCTTTGTATACGAGACGAGTCTATTATTTTAGGATTTTTTCTCTCTTCAACGGTCATGCTGTCAAATATATAACCCCATTTTTTAATTTTTATTTCTTGTTCTTCTATTTCTTCTTTTTTAAAAGACATACGAGACATACCGGGTATCATTTCTAATATTTTGTTTAGGGATCCCATTTTCTGAGTAGCTTTTAGTTGTTCATAAAACATATACATGTCATAATCTTTTGCTTCCATTAATTTTTCGATTTTTTCTTTATCGATAATTTCCCTTGCTTTTTCTAACAATGTTTCTAAATCCCCCATTCCTAGTAATCTTGAAACAAACCTTACAGGATCATAATATTCAAGATCTTCTATTTTTTCTCCTATACCTAAAAATTTAACCTTTACATTTGCGAGATATGCTGCTGTTAAAGCACCTCCTCCTTTTGCCGAAGAATCCATTTTAGTCAATATTATACCTGTTATTTTTATCTTTTCTTTTAAACTTTCTACTAACGATTTAGCTGCTTGACCTATATCTGCGGATAATACTAGTAAAGTTTCGTCTGGTTTTAATACTTTATAGAGGGAATTTATTTCATTCAACAATTCTTCGTTAAATGCATCTCTTCCTGCAGTGTCTATGATTATTACATCAGATGTATGGCATTCTTTCATACCTTCTTGAAGTATTTTTATAGCATTATTTTCATTTTTGTTACCGTAGAACTCAACACCTATTTTTTCAGCTAAATTTTTTAATTGTTCATAAGCAGCCGGCCTATAAGTGTCTGTTGTTATTAAGCATGGTTTAAGCCCTTTTTTCTTAAAGAAGTATGCAAGCTTTGCGGCAGTTGTTGTTTTACCCGTTCCGTAAAGTCCTACCAACAGTATTTTTTGAGGTTCTATTTTTAATTCCCCTTTTTCCTTCCCTAATATTTCACTTAAGGTTTCGTACACAACTTTTATTGTATGTTCTCTTAGGCTCAGACCTTCATGTTTTTCCTCTTCAAAAATCTTTTTTTTGATAGTTTGAGTAATTTCAAACACTATTTTTACATTTACGTCACTTAATATAAGCGCTCTTTGAATCTCTTTGATGAATTTCTCAACTTCTTTCTTATCTATTTTTTTATTCCGCGCAAAAGAGTTCAGGGCATCTCTTAACTTCTCAAACATACCTTAATATAGAGGGATTATTTTTAAATTGATTAAGGAGAATTGCTCTTACTACTTGATCTGCTTTTGCAGGATTATTATTTTTAAACACAAGAATCGGATTGATACTTAGAAGGATTGAGCTTATGATATTGTTTTTATGTTCGAACTTTGAACTAATGTATTGATAGTATTCTTCTATAAAAGGGGGATATTTAATATTCTGTTTTTGTATCATGTACGGCATAGGAGACGGAGTAAAGAATAAATATCTTATTTTATACGAGCTTTTTTTAGCGATATTTGTAAGTGTTTTAATAAGGTTATTGGATTTTCCATTTTGAGTAAGCTTTGAAGATTTTATTTCAATCAATATAAGATATCTGCTTAATGATATTTCATCATTTCTTTTTTCTATTACTTCTTTAGCAAAATCGAATTCGCCCACTAATGTTCTATTAGAATAAAGAAAAGCGCAATTTTTATTTTTACGTCCTACTAGCTTATATGATTCCGGAAATACAAGTTGATTGATTGGTATTGTTTGTATATTTTTTCTTTTATTATTAAGATAGTTAAAATAGTCTTCTAATAATTTACAGCATAACTCTTCGAATATTCTACCTTTTATATTGCCATAAACTCCTTCAAGATTTGTATTCTTTTTTTTCATACGTTCTATAAATTTTTCTATTTTAGAAATGAGTTCGTTTTGACGGTATTTAGAATAAACGTATGCTTTATTGTTATGAAGTAAAAAAAGATGAAATTCTCTATCTTTTTCTTGGTAATTGATGATAATATAAATATGACGGGGTTGGTATAACTCTGTTCTTTCTTCTGATGATAAAATATAATTAAGATAATAATAGTTTTGAAGCATATTAATTTAAGTTTGGAAATCTTTTAAAATTTTACAAATAATATTGTGATAGGAAGCAGGGGTCGCCAAGCCTGGTCAACGGCGGTGGACTCAAGGGAACTAACCTTGAGTTATGAGCAGACTGCAATGATTTCTGAGAAATCCACTCCCTTAGTGGGTTCGTGGGTTCGAATCCCACCCCCTGCATTTGAAATATATTTTATTTATTTTTGAAAGCGTTATTAATTATTTCTTCCATTACTTTTTTGTTTATAGGGTAATAACTTCCTTTGATTTCTACCCTTGATTCTTCTAATGCGTTAGCAATGTTCTTGTTTCTTAACACTTCTTGCAAAGGCAGTTTATTTTTAAGAGCTATTTTTATATTGATTTGGGGTTTTTTGTTAACGATCTTTATTTTTATTTCATTATTTTTAACAATTATTTTTTCCAATGATCTTTGAGGTGCATCTTTATTATAAATCACTGCAATAGATTTTACTTTAACATTTTCATCTTTTTCTATATTGAATTTTTCAGGATATTTTTTGGTGTAGAAGTAAATAGAAGGTAACGCACCTATTACTCCTGTTGAAAGACCTTCTTTAGAGGTAAATGATTTCCATTCATTACCTTCTTCAACATAATAATGTATTTCTATTTGATCTCCTATTTTTCTTTTAAAATAATGAGTAGAACCGTTATCTATTGCATCTAAAATAAAAGAACCTGCTAATTGATTGAGCACTATAATTCCCATTAACTTCTTTAGAAACCTTTTTTTCCAATTTTTACCATATGTATAATCAGAGAAACCTTTCATTATTTGCGAAACTAAATAAATTCCTGGACCAGTTATAGGTGATGAATATTGCAAAAAATTAGTTAAAAATCTGTAACCCGGGTTATTATAATAGACATCAGCATTTTTATATAAATACCTTTTTATCATTTTCAATAAAGGTGGTTTTACATTATAAGGCAAATCTAAAGGAGTTATTTTTAATTTATAGGTTTTATCTAAAGGATCTACATAAGGTTCTTTTAAATGTAATAAAGATTCAACAATTTTTTTGTATGTTGATGAAAAGGTTAAATATATGTCTGTTGCAGGTATATTTTCCCAATAATTTAGAGATAGTTTCTTCCTATTACGAATATATTCTATAGCATTCCTAATATTTATTTTATGTATTTCTTCTCTTGGAAATATCTTATCTTCATTTGAAAAGAATGTTACATATCTTAGTAAGTTTGCTAAGTCTTGAGCACGTTTCTGATCAATGTCTATATCTTCTAAAGAACTGCATATTTCTTTATATATTTGAGAAAGACTCTCTATATTACCTTTATAAGTTTTATAAATCCTGAAATCTAATTCATAATACTTTAAACCTTTTTGAGATAAATAAAGATATATTGAAGAAGGAAGTTGGGCAACAATGTATTGAATAAGTGAAATATATTTATTAAAACTTTGTTGATAGGCTTTTTCGAACCCTTCTTTAAGAGCATTTACAAGATAATTTTCCCAATTATCTAAGATAATGGTTGTCATTAGTTTCACCAAAATATATTGTTATGTGCTAAAATATGTGCTAAAATATATGATTATGTATAACTTTATCAAAACCTTTTTAAAATTATCTTATACTTATATACAATTGCTTGGAACCTTGCCATGGTAAGGTTTTAAGCATGATGCTATGAGCCCTGTAAAGGGGTTAGAGCTGATTCTTATCACCTACTAAAGAGAATAAAGGTGCAACGGCGTTAATTCCTTGATATAAGCCTTTGGCTTAAATATGATAGGAGTAGTTAAGTTGCACCTACATTTAGATGAGGACCCTGTAAAGGTCCAAGAAAAGGTGAAATTTCTGCATAGCACTTCCCGCTAATTCCGGTTGATCCTGCCGGGGCTCACTGCTATGGGAGTGCGACTAAGCCATGCGAGTCTCCGCGTAAGCGGGGCGGACGGCTGAGTAACACGTAGCTAACCTGCCCTTAGGTGGGGGATAACCTCGGGAAACTGAGGCTAATACCCCATAGGCGATGGCATCTGGAAGGAGCTATCGCCGAAAGCTTCGGCGCCTAAGGATGGGGCTGCGGCGGATTAGGTTGACGTTAGGGTAACTGCCTAACGTGCCTATAATCCGTAGGGGCTGTGAGAGCAGGAGCCCCCAGATGGACTCTGAGACACGAGTCCAGGCCCTACGGGGCGCAGCAGGCGCGAAACCTTCCCAATGCGCGCAAGCGTGAGGGGGGTACTCCCAGTGCCTCCCACGTGGAGGCTTTTCCCCGGTGTAAATAGCCGGGGGAATAAGGGGTGGGCAAGACCGCTGCCAGCCGCCGCGGTAATAGCGGCGCCCCAAGTGGTGAGCCCAATTATTGGGCCTAAAGGGTCCGTAGCCGGGCATGTATGTCCTCTGTGAAATCCTCCAGAAGACTGGAGGGCTTGCAGAGGATACTGCATGTCTTGGGACCGGGAGGGGCCGAGGGTACTCACGGGGTAGGGGTGAAATCCTGTAATCCCGTGGGGACCACCTGTGGCGAAGGCGCTCGGCTGGAACGGTTCCGACGGTGAGGGACGAAAGCCAGGGGAGCAAACCGGATTAGATACCCGGGTAGTCCTGGCTGTAAACGATGCTCGCTAGGTATTGGCCTCTCTTCGGGAGGGGTCAGTGCCGTAGCGTAGGCGTTAAGCGAGCCGCCTGGGGAGTACGGTCGCAAGGCTGAAACTTAAAGGAATTGGCGGGGGAGTACACAAGGGGTGGAGTCTGCGGTTCAATTGGAATCAACGCCGGGAACCTTACCAGGGGCGACGGCAGGATGAAGGTCAGTCTGAAGGGCTTACCAGACGCGCCGAGAGGTATTGCATGGCCGACGTCAGCTCGTGCCGTGAGGTGTGCCGCTAAGCCGGTTAACGAGCGAGACCCGTGCCCTCTGTTGCTACCTCTATCTTCGGGTAGAGGGGCACTCAGGGGGGACTGCCTGCGTGAAGCAGGAGGAAGGTGCGGGCGACGTTAGGTCAGTATGGTCCGAATCTCCTGGGCTACACGCGGGCAACAATGGCTGGGACAATGGGATGCAACCCCGAAAGGGGAAGCCAATCCTCGAAACCCAGTCTCGGTTCAGATCGAGGTTTGAAACTCAACCTCGTGACGCCGGAATCCCTAGTAGTCGAACGTTAGCACCGTTCGGCGAATACTGTCCCTGCTCCTTGCACACACCGCCCATCAAGCCACCTGAGTGGGGTGTAGGCAAGGCCTTATCTTGTGGTAAGGTCGAGTCTATGCTCTGCGAGGGGGGTTAAGTTGTAACAAGGTAGCCGTACCGGAAGGTGCGGCTGGATCACCTCCCCAGAAAGTAAGCGGGAGTGCTGTGCAGAAACACCAAATTTTCTATATCTTTGTGTTTTCCCAGGGCCCC
>WAPH01000033.1 GCA_015520895.1 Nanobdellati archaeon
CCTCAGGAACCACTAGGTTAACAATCTTAAACTCTAACGGTAATGTAGGAATAGGTATAACCAACCCTCGAGCCAAACTTGATGTTGCAGGGAGTGTTAAGGCACAATCTTTATGTTTAAGTGACGGATGTAAAACGTCATGGAGTCAAGTCAGTAGCAGTAATTTTGATTGGGGATCTCTTTGTAGATATCAAACTAGATGTGCACAAGGGTATTTCGCTCTTTCTTGTTATTCAAATGAATATTTAGTAGATTCTTTTTGTAGTGATGAAGGTGATTGGCCAGATTGTAGTGTGACTTATGGATGGGGTGGGCGTCTTACATCAAATGGAGAAGATAATCACTGTGCGGGAATTCTTTGTTGTAAAAACCCATAATGAATACAATATAATTTACAAAGACTATAGAATGCACTATTCTCTGTCTGTAAGATGTGTAGCAGATTAATTTAAAATTCCTACTTTTCTAAAAACTTTTCACTCCATTCCTTAAATACCCATAATCTCATTTTGTATGTTAATGCTATTTCATGATCCTTGCCCCATACTTTACTTTCATAAAAGCTTTGAATTTCTAAAGGTATAATGTCCTTTTCAACAAGATTCATTAGCGCATTTTTTAACTCTTCATCCTTTCCTTGGAATAATTCTTTGATAGGAGGAGTGAAGCCTCTTTTTTTATTTTTCAGAATCTTTTTTGGAAGTAAGTTTTTAGCATATTCTCTTAGTAAGATCTTGCCTTTTCTTATACCTACTTTCCATTTAGAAGGTATTTGTTTGGCAAGATTGAGCATGCGAAAATCTAAATAAGGATTTCTCACTTCCAAACTATACAACATAGATGCCCTATCTACTTTAGTAAGATAATTGTCTCCTAATGTCCTGTAATATATATCAAAGTTTATCAGGGTTTCTAGTTCATCAACATCTTTAGCTCTTTCCATACCTTCTTTAACCCATTCTTTGTATTCATTAGGATAATATTTCACATCCTTTAACCACTCTACCCACCATTCCTCTGCATTTATGTTTCCCAACCTTATTAATTCCATTAATTTCCAGCAGAATCCTAATTCTTTGCACTTCTTTTGTAATTTAGACGCTCTTTTACTTAAAATAGGGAATTTAGAAAATAATCTGGAAAGTTTATAGGCTCTATAAACCTCGTATCCTCCAAAAACCTCATCTCCTCCATCACCACTTATCGCCACTTTTATTTTATCTCTTGCTTTTTTACTTGATAACATTAAAGCAAAAGATGAATAATCTGCAAAAGGCTCGTCATAGGCCTTGAAATAATCTTTTATCATCTCCTGGAAATCATCTTTATTAAACTCTATAATATTTACATCAGGAACCCATGTTTTAACTAAAGAACTTTCATCAAACTTCTTATCATAAAATTTAACAGTAAATGTTCTTGGCATTCTATCTTTAAGTAAAGCATATAGCAAAGAACTATCCATACCTGAACTTAAAAAGATGCCTACAGGAACATCACTTCTCTCCCATCTTAACTCTACTGATGAAACCAGAGTATTATGAAGGTCATAGAATAGCTTTTTTTTGTTTTTAAGAGGTTTATATGGTTTTAATCTGTAGTATCTTTCTATTCTTATTCCCTCATTATTTTCCCATATTAGATTAGTTCCCGCAGGCAATTTTTTTACTTCTTTAAAGATGGTTAAAGGTGAAGGTATGAATCCTAATGCAAAATACAACTTTACTGCTTTCTGATCTATTTCCTTTTCATGAAGTAGAGGTAGAAGACCTGATAATTGACTGCTAAAAGCGAATTTCTCTTTATTACTTATATAATATAAAGGTTTTTTACCTACGCGATCACGAGAACAAAAGAACTTATTGCCATCATAAATACAAAAAGCCCACATACCGTTAAGTTTGTGAACAACTTCTTTTCCATAAAATATGTAAGCTGCCAATAATACTTCAGTATCTGATTCGGTGGAGAAAGAAAATCTTTTTTCTTTTAATTCTTCTTTCAATTCTTTGTAATTATATATTTCTCCATTGAATACTATCCAATACTCTTTTCCTTCATACACATATCGCATAGGCTGGTTAGAGCGAGCATCTAAATCGACGATACTAAGCCTTACGTGTCCTAGAGTTACACTGCCAACAACTTTAACATCTTGGAAATCGGGTCCTCTATGCTTTATAGCATTATTCATTTCAGAAACTAATGCTTCGTCCTTCCAACTTATGCCGTTAATCCCGCACATTTACTCTACCTTCCCCTCCCAATCCCTGTGTATCTTAAACCATGCTTTTCTACTTCTTCTCTTTCGTACATCATTCTTGCATCGAAGATTAATACATCTTTATTCTCATTCAACTTTTTAATTCTTACAAAATCTAATTGTTTGTATTCGTTATGATCTGTTGCTAATACTATCACATCTTTATCCTTTACCACTTCATATATGTCTTTATGATTGTGATTTAAATGATAAGGGTCATGCACTTCTACTTCTGCTCCATGTTCTTTTAAGTATTCGATGAATTTCATAGAAGGAGAATTACGGAAATCTCCTATGTTGCCTTTATAACTTAATCCTAACACTGCTATTTTACTTCCTTTTAAAGGCTTACCTATCTTATTTAGTTCCGTCATTAACTTAGTAAAGGCATATTTTGGCATATTATCATTAACCCCTCTTCCTGCTAAAATAACTTTAGGATGATATTCTTTTTTATGAGCGAGATGTGTTAAATAATAGGGATCCACAGGTAAGCAGTGACCTCCTACCCCTAAACCAGGATAGAATTTGATGAAATTCCATTTTGTTGCTGCCGCTTCAATAACTTCTTTTACATCGATGTTTAATTTATCACATATGATGGCTATCTCGTTCATTAAAGCGATGTTTAGATCACGTTGCACATTCTCTATGATCTTAGCCGTTTCTGCTGTTCTTAGGTCTTTAACAATGTGTATCTCTTTAACTATGTGTTTGTAAAGATACCTTACTTCTTTTGCTATGCTTAATGAGGAAGCCCCTACAACTCTTATAATTTTATCTATTGTGTGATTCTTATCTCCGGGGTTATATCTTTCAGGTACATGTGCCACTCCAAAATCCTCATTAACTTTTAAACCACTTTCTTTTTCTAAGAAAGGGATTAATTCTTCTTCACAAAAGGTTGGATGTACTGTACTTTCTAACACTACTATATCTCCTTTTTTCAAACCACGTGCAATATTCTTAGCTGCAGAAAATACATGGTCGAGAATCGGTTTTTTAGTATCATCTACTGGTGTGGGTACGCAAATTATATGGATGTTTGCTTTTTTTGATGCTTCTACACCATTCGTGGTTGCATAAAAATTATTTTTTGCATTTTCAAGCAATTCTTGAAGTCCTAGATCTTTGAGGTGCACCTCTCCTTTATTTAATTTATCCACTATTTCTTTGTTTATATCTACGCCTATAACTTTAAACCCTTTACTTGCAAAATGAAGTGCGGTAGGCAATCCAACATATCCCAAACCATAAATTGCTAAAGTCTTACTCATATCGCTATTTATGTTATTATAGTTTTTAAAATGTTTTTAATCACATATATTTATGGAAATTAACTGGAAGAAATTCAAAAAGAAAAATGTATGCTTGGTAATTCATCAACATGCTGATTTAGACGCTTTAGGTTCTGCCATGGCTTTACAGAGTTACTTGATGAGAACTTACAGTATTTCATCAAAAATTTATGCAAAATCTCTTAATTCACTTTCAAAGAAATATGTTGCTATGCATGACTTTAAATTGGAAAAAGTAATAGATAAACTTAATTGCGAGGTTGCTTTAGTGATAGATACTGCCAGTTTGAACCAATTAGGTTTTGAATTATCCTCAAAAACTATTGTAGTGTTTGATCATCACATTACTAATGACATTCCTAGCGATTATAAGTATCTTAAACCTTATTCCTCTACGGCTCGTGTTATTTACGAATATGTGAGAGATGTTAACGCATATGAGGCACAACACCTTCTTGCAGGATTGCTTTATGATACTTCTTTTCTAAGATATGCAGACATAGAGGATTTAGATGTTGTTAAACAACTTCTTTTAGTATCGAAAACAACGCTTAATGATTATTGGTTTATTCGAGAGCAAGCCATTAATATTGAAAAAGAAGCCAAGAAATTTATGGTTCAAGCCATAGAGAACTCTTTTGTTCTTTCGTGGTTTGGTAAAAAAATAATTGTTAGTAAAGTAGGATCTTATGAAAGCAAAATAGCAGCTATGTTTTTACAATTAGGGTTTGATGCTTCTTTAATTTTCTCTTTAAAAAAGAAAGAATCTAGATTAAGTTGCAGATTTAATGACAAATCTTTTGAAGAGGCAGAGGTCAAAGAATTAGTAGGTAGTATTTCTAAGGCTTTAGATATGAAGTGCGGAGGTCATAAATATGTTATTTATTGCAAAGGTAAGACTTTAGATATGGATAAGATTTTTAATATTTTAAAGAAAGCATTAGTTTAGGTGATTAAATGTATGATTTATTAAAGAAACTTAGTGAATCTTTCGGTCCGAGTGGCTATGAAAAAGAAGTACGAGACGTTATTAAAAATGAAATTAAAGACTATGTGGAAGAAATAAAAGAGGATGTGCTTGGCAACCTCATAGCAAAAGTAGGAAATGGTAAAAAGAAGGTATTAGTTGAGGCTCACATGGATGAGATAGCTTTAATGGTTAAGCATATTGATGATAAAGGTTTTATATCTGTAGTAAGTTTAGGGGGATGGGACGCACGTGTTTTATTAGGACAGAAAGTAGTATTACGCAATTATAAAAATGAAAAGATATATGGTGTAGCAGGTTCCAAGCCAGTACATCTGATGGAAAAGAACGAGGAAAAAGAAATAAAAATAAAAGATATATTTATTGATGTTGGAGCGAAAGATAAAAAAGAAGTTGAAAAATGGAATATAAAAGTAGGAGATGTACTAGTTATTGATGCACATTTAACTTATTTAGGTAAAAGTGAAGATTTAGTTAGCGGAAAAGCATTGGATAATCGCATCGGTTGCGCCATACTTATAGATCTTATAAAGAATTTGCCTAATGAATTTAAAGACAATTATACTTTTTATTTTGTTTTTACAACTCAAGAAGAGTTAGGTCTAAAAGGTGCAAGGACCTCCGCATTTGATTTGGACGTTGACTGCGCCATTTCAGTTGATACTTCTCCTGCAGGAGATACGCCAGGCATAGAAGAAAAAATTGCCGATATAAAGGTAGGAAAAGGAGTTGTTATTGATGTAGTGCAAGCAGAGGGATACGGGCTTGTGATGCGTCGAGAAATATTAGATAAAGCTATAGATGTACTTGAGAAAGCCAAGATTCCTTATCAGTTGGAGGTAGGGAGTGGAGGCGTAAGTAATGCTGCTATTCTTTATATAACTAAAAAAGGAATACCTACTGTTGGTATAAGTGTGGCAACACGTAATCTTCACACGCCTGTAGAGGTTGCAAGTCTTAAGGATATGGAATTAGCTAAAAAAGCCATAATAGAATTAATTAAGGCAGATGTATGTAAATTATGATTATGAATCAAGCCATTATTAAAAACATAGATGTTTTACAGGAAGATTACCTCCCTGAAAAAATAATAGGAAGGAAAAAAGAAATAGAATCAATAGCAAGTAGTATAAGGCCTTTGTTTTATAATAAGCCCATGATTAATTTGTTTTTGCATGGGCGTACAGGTACTGGTAAAACTTCTGTAATTCGTTATATCATACGGGAAGTGAGTAAAGAAACTTCTAGGATTAAAGGAATTTATGTGAATTGTTGGATGGATGATACTACTTATGCTGTGCTTTTGAGAATAGCAGAGGTTTTACATCCCACTATGAGGTTAGCCAAGATTAAAAGAAGCAATGCCGAAATACTTGATTTAATAAACTTTAAGAAAGGAAACACAAAAGTTTTTGTAGTTTTAGATGAAGTAGATAAATTAAAAAGTGATGAAATTCTTTATATGCTAAGTAGGGAAGGATATGGATTAATTATGATAAGCAATTACAATATAGCTTTAAACAAGTTGGATAGAAGAGTAAGGAGTTCTTTAAGTTATATAGATATAGAGTTTGAGCCTTATGATTATGAGGATCTTTATAATATTTTGAAGGAAAGAAGTAAATATGCATTTTATGAAGGCGCTTTTCCTGAACCTTTTTTAAAAGTTGCAGCTAAAAACGCTAAAGGAGATGCAAGAGTTGGTATATCTATTATTAGGAATGCTGCATTATTTGCGGAACAACAGGGAAAAAAGAAGGTAGACAGAGAGGATTTACTTAAAGCCTTAAAAAGTGTGAAGGGAGCAAAGGAACAAGAATTAGAAAAGGAATTAAAGGGTAAGACTAAAAAAATATACGAGATTGTAAAAGGATTAGGAGAAGCGGATGCAAAAGAAATATCCCGAATATATAAGGAAAGGTTTGGTGAAGATATTCACGAAAGGACTTTACGGTATTATTTACAGGAATTAGTGGAAAAGGGCTTAATAGAAACGAAAGGAGAGAAAAGATGGAAAAAATATTCTTCTTTAATTTAGCAATTCATATTTTTTCCAATTTTAAAAATTCTAATCTCTCTCCTATTTCTGCCCAACTCCATGCCCATATAACTGCCTCAAACGCTTCTATCAACATATTATTTTTTAAGAAATATTCAGCATCATTTATATATGATTGAATATTCTTTAGAATTTCCTTGCTTTTATTTGATAAGGGTTTTATCTTTGCATTTTTGAGTTTAAACAACCATTTTTTTGTTTCATCTCGAAGTTTAGTTTCAATGTTATTGTATTTAGCATTTTTATGTTTTGCTTGAAACCAAAAATCCACTGCCTCTTTCAACTCTATTTTTTCTTTTTTAAATACATGAGGTTTCCTAATCTCCATTTTCTTTAGCATTTCTTTAATAAGTTCCTCTTTACTTATTATCTTTTCTTTATCCAGTTTCCATATGAAAGCCAGGAAATCGTGAAGCGTGTCTGCAATTTCTTCTTTAAATTCTTCAAGATTTTTTGCATTTAATATTTCTTCTATCTCCTCTCTAACTCCTTTTAAATATTCTTTTACATTTGTTTCTTTAAAGAAAGGGCAATACCTTGCATTGTCTTCTAAATACTGTATCAAAGCACTTAAACCTTCGCTACTTACATATACTTTTTTATCTGTCATTTTCCAATCTTTAAACTTGAATTCTCCGTAAACATATAGACCTGAGAGGACATAAGGTAACCAATAGATATCGTCTTCCCACATTTTTTTATAAGGTACTGAATCTAAGTTTTGCCAAAAAGGCTTTGCCTCTTCTGTTTCATAAAGAGATCCTTCGTAATCATGAGCAATAAAAACATGTGTTATTATATGCTCTTTCTCATTATTTATAAAGAAGAGGGTAGCTTTCTTTTGAAGATTTTTAGGGAGTATACCTGCTTCTTCTTTACTCTCTCTTATTACTGCTTCTTCTATTGTTTCATTATCATTGACCTTCCCTCCCAATCCATTTATTAATCCAGCTCCTAAACCTCTTTTTTTCTCAATAAGCAATACTTTATTGTTTTTAATTAGGTAAAGAAGCACTTGGTTTTCAGCTTTACTTGTTTTCATAGGCTTCCACTATTTCTATTACTTTTTTATGTATTTCTCCAATAGATAGTTCACCATCAAGAATGATTATGTTATGATGAGGATAAATCTGAGGAAGTTTGAGATAAAGTTCCCTTATTTTTTCTTGAAATTCTTTTTTCTCAAATACTATGTTGGTCTCTCCTCTTCTTTTAAGGAATGTTTCTACACTAACATCCAATACAAATGTAACATCAGGTACAATCATATATTTATTTATCTCTTTCAACCATTCAAGATTTGCTCCAAAAGCATGTTGATATACGATAGAACTATAAAAACTTCTATCCCCTATGACCCATTTTTCTGTTTTTAATTTCCGGGACAATACTTCGTCTTTAAAAATCATTCTTTGAGCAGCAAAAACCGTAGCATAAGTTTCGGGAGTATATAGTTGAGAAGTTATCATTTTTTTGATGTATTTTCCTAATTCATTAGGGTAAGGTTCATGAAATAAATAAGCATTAAGTTTTTTTGCTAATATTTGGGCTTGAGTTGTTTTTCCTGCACCATCTATTCCTTCAAAAACAATATACGTCATAAATAATTTAAGTTAAGAAAACTTTTTAAAATTCTTTTTAACTTATAAAAATTAATTGTATACCTACATTGGTATATTTCTATTGTATCGAAAATGGAGGTGAGCATATGACAGGACAAGGATATGTGGGAACTTTAGGGGGTCAACCAGTATTGATATTGCCTGAAGGTGCTATTAGGGAAACAGGTAAATCCGCTCAAAAGAATAACATAGCTGCTGCTAAGGCTGTTGCAGATGCAGTAAGAACGACTTTAGGACCCAAAGGTATGGACAAAATGTTGGTAGATAGTATAGGAGATATTGTGATAACCAACGATGGTGTAACTATTTTAGAAGAGATGGATGTGCAACATCCAGCAGCAAAGATGTTGGTAGAAGTAGCTAAAACTCAGGATAATGAAGTAGGAGACGGAACCACTACTGCTGTGGTTATAGCAGGTTCTCTGTTAAAAGAAGCAGAGTCTTTGTTGGATCAAAATATTCACCCTACTGTAATAGTGCACGGTTATAGATTAGCTAGGGATAAAGCTATGGAGATATTAGAAGATATAGCAGATAAAATAGATCTCAAGGATAAGAAAACACTGAGCAAAATTGCTGCTACTTCTATTACTGGTAAGTCTGCTGAAGTTGCAAAAGACAAATTAGCAGAAATAGCCGTGGATGCTGTTTTATCTGTGGTTGAAGAAAAAAATGGCAAATATTCTATTGATTTAGATAATATAAAGATAGAGAAAAAAGAAGGAGCTACTGTTGACAACACCGAACTTATAAAAGGTATTGTATTGGATAAAGAGAAAGTGCATCCAGGCATGCCTTCTTTGGTTAGAAATGCTAAAATAGCATTATTAGATGCTGCTATAGAGGTAAAAGAAACTGAGACTGATGCACAAATACGTATAACTGATCCTACCCAATTACAAGCATTTATAGAGCAAGAAGAAAAGATGATAAAGGAGATGGTTGACAAGATCGCTGCAACCGGAGCTAATGTTGTATTTACTCAAAAAGGTATAGATGATTTAGCACAACATTTCTTAGCTAAAAGAGGTATCTTAGCAGCAAGAAGATTAAAGAAAAGCGATATGGAGGCATTAGCAAGGGCAACAGGAGCAAGAATAGTAACAAGCATAGATGATTTAAGCAGCGATGACTTGGGTTATGCAGGTATAGTTGAAGAGGTTAAAATAGCAGGAGACGAGATGATCTTCGTAAGGGAATGTAAAGATCCTAAAGCTGTAACTATTTTAGTAAGAGGGGGAACAGAGCACGTTGTTGAAGAAATGTACAGAGCAATGGAAGATGCTGTTAAAAGCTTAGCTTCTGCATTAGAATCTGGTAAAGTGGTTGTAGGCGGAGGTGCAACTGAGGAAGCCGTTGCTAAGGAACTAAGAAAGTATGCAGAGAAAGTTGGAGGTAGAGAGCAATTGGCTATTAACGCTTTTGCAAATGCATTAGAGGAAATACCAAGGACGTTAGCAGAAAACGCAGGTATGGATCCGATAGATATATTAGTTGAGTTGAGATCAAAGCATGAGGAAGGTAAAAAGAGTTACGGTGTTGACGTATTTGAGAATAAAGTTGCAGATATGAAAGAGCGTGGTGTTCTAGAACCTATGAAGACAAAGATGCAAGCTATAGCCTCAGCAAGCGAGGCAGCAGAGATGATTTTAAGAATAGATGATGTAATTGCTGCCAAAAAATTAGAAGGAGGCAGTGGAGGAGGTAATCAAGATTTTGGCGGTGATTTTGAATAGCTTTCTCTTCTTTCTTATTCTATTTCTTCTTTTTAACAATTAAATTTTTAAAGTTTATTTATAAATTTAAGTTCGTAATGGTTAGAGGGATAATATGAAAGTTCCACAACATATTAAAAGGTATTGCCCTGTTTGCAAGAAGCATACTTTACAGAAAGTTGAGAGAATAAAAACGTCTGGAAGAAGGAAAACAAGTTCTTTAAAAGCAGGATCTCGTTATAGGTTAGAAAAATTACATAAAGGTTATGGAGGTAGCCCTTATCCTAAAATGGAGCATGGTAGTAAGTATGGTGCTAAAACTACTCAAAAAATATTTTTGAGGTTTAAATGTTCTGAGTGTGGTAAATACAATCAAATAGATAAAGGTATAAGAGCTAAAAAGTTTGAAATAATAAAATAGGAGGGGTAAAGGTGTATAAAGTTGTTACTTTTGAGGATGTTGTTCCTGTGAATCCTGAGGATCTCAATCTTCCTAAAGAAGAGGCGATACTGAAAGGTCTTAAGCAAAAGTATGAAAGTAAAATTGTCGATAAGAAATACTTCTTTTTACGGGTTTTGAATATAGTTGAAAGAGGAGAGGGTATTATATATGAAGAAGATCCTCGTGTTTATTATGAAGTTAAAGCAAAAGCCTTGGTGTTTGAGCCTTTATTACATGAAGTCGTTTTTGGAGAAATAGTTGATGTTACTAATTTCGGCGTTTTCTTGAGATTTGGACCTTTAGATGCTCTTTGCCATATATCCCAAATAACTGACGAATATTTGGCTTATGATAAAAAATCCGCCCTATTAAGAGCTGAGCAAACTAAAAGGACTATTAAAATAGGAGATACTGCCATAAGCAGGATCATAGGTATAAGCTTGGATAAAAAGAACACTAACAAGATATTGGTAACTTTGAAACAGCCAGGTTTAGGTATTACTTCCTGGATTAAAGCTGAAAAAGAGAAAAAGAAAAAAGAGGAAAAGGGATAGTTTATGGTTGAGAAGGCATGTAAACAATGTGGTAGAATAATAGAGGAAGGTAACGAATGTGTGGTTTGTAAAACCAAGGATTTAACTACAACTTTTAAAGGTATTTTAATTATTTTTGATGCAAGCGAGTCAGAGATTGCTAAGATATCAGGTAAGAATGTGCCAGGAAAGTATGCGGTTAAGGTGATAAAATGATAAATATTATAGAAGAGAGGAAAAATCCAATTTTTGAAAGAAAGGAAGTAAAAGGGGAATTTGTGTCTTCTGAAACTTTGCCAAAATCCAAAATAATTACCGAGCTTGCATTAAAGTATAAAGTTAAGGAAAATCATATAGATTTGAAGTATGTGATAAGTCACAGAGGTATACAAAAAGGTACTTTTTTTGCTTTGATCTATAATAAACCAATAAGGGAAGAAGAAAAGAAAGAAGAAGAGTCAGTTAATGATCAAGAAGATGCACAATCTATAGCATAAGGTGATAATAAATGGGAAAACATGCTAATGTACAAATTTGGAAAAAATATGAAGTTAAGGATGGTCAATTGATTCGTAATTTTAAGGTGTGTCCAAAGTGCAAAAAAGGAATACTGGCTCAGGCTCCAGGAAGAACATTTTGTGGTCATTGCGGATACAGCGAGATTATCAAATGATTTATGAGTTTCTTTTAACTGTTCCTAAAGGCAAGGTAGTGACTTATAAAGCACTATCTAAGAAATTTTCTTTACATCCACGAACTATAGCAATGATATTAAGTAAGAACAAACACCCCGATAAATATCCTTGTTATAAGGTTGTATATTCTTCAGGACATGTAGGAGGATATATTTTAGGAGTGGAAGAGAAAATTAAAAGATTAAAAAGAGAAGGCATTAAAGTAGTAGATGGTAAAATAAAAGATAATTATATTATTAAAGAGTTGTAACAATATACCAACAATTTTAAATAATTTAATATATTTTTTTTAATCAGGTGATGTTAATGTCAAAAAGAGGTAAAGATCAGAAGAGGTCTAGTTGGGGTAAAAAGAAGTGGTTCAAAGTGATGGCTCCTGCTATCTTTGGTCAAGATAGGGAGTTGGTAGAGACACCTGCTTTTAAAGATGAGCAACTTTTAGGTAGAGTTGTCGAATTACCTATGACTGAATTAACAAAAAGCTTTAAGCATTACAAGTATAAAGTATTCTTAAAAATTGTAGATGTTAAAGGAGATAAAGCTTTAACAAAATACTGGGGTCATGAGTTACTAAGAGATGTAATAAGTAGAATAGTTAGGAAAAGAACTTCACGTGTTGATCTTATAGAAGATGTAGAAACCAAAGACGGAATCAAACTAAGAGTAAAACTTTTACTTATTACTAAAAGAAGGGTGCAGACAACCCTTAAATATAGAATAAGAAAAGAGATGAAGGATTATCTATATGAACAAATTTCTAACCAGACCTTAAAAGAATTTGTTGATTCTATGTTAACAGAAAGTTTTCAAAGAGGACTTGGGGAGAGGATAAAAAACATATACCCTGCTGCTTATATTGACGTAAGAAAAACGGAGGTGTTATCATAAGCAGGGAAAAATATGTTATGGAAAATAATATTAGAAAAATAAAAGAATTGAGGGAGCTAGGTATAAATCCTTATCCTTATAAATTTGATAAAAAACATAGCATCTCTTATATTCTTAATAATTTTAATAAGTTAAAAGATGTTGTAACTGCAGGAAGATTAATGGCTGCAAGATTCTTGGGAAAAATAGCTTTTCTTAAGTTGCAGGATGAGACAGGCGAGATACAATTAGTTTTTAATAAAAATACGACCCAAAACTATGAAATTGCTAAGAAATATTTAGTAAGAGGAGATATTATAGGAATTAAAGGAACACCTGTAATAACTAAAACAGGTGAAAAGAGCATAGAAGTGAAAGAATTCAATATTTTGAGCAAAGTTATTAGAACCTTGCCTGAGAAATATCATGGAATTCAGGATCCTGAATATCGTTATAGGCATAGATATTTGGACTTTATTTTTAATCCTCATAAACGCGAAAATTTGAGAATAAGAGCAAAAATAATGAAAACTTTACGCAAAATCTTAGAAAAAGAAGGGTTTCTAGAAGTGGATACTCCTATTCTTCAACCTGTTTATGGAGGAGCATATGCAAGACCTTTTGTAACTTATTATCATGCTTTAGAACGAAACTTTTATTTAAGAATTGCTCCTGAATTATATCTTAAAAGATTGCTTATAGGCGGATTTGAAAAGGTTTATGAAATAGGGAAGAATTTTAGAAATGAAGGTATTGACGCAACACATAATCCTGAGTTCGTAAGTTTAGAGTTTTACCAAGCTTATGCTGATTTATACGATGTAATGGAATTAACAAAAGAACTTATTCAAGAAGTGGTTAGAGAAGTTAAAGGTTCTTTAAAGATAAACTATCAAAATGAAACAATTAACTTCGAGAAATTTGAAGTCACGAGTATGGATGAAGCACTTAAAAAATATGCTGATATTGATGTTAACAAAATGAATAAAGAGGAAATGATAGAATTATTAAAAAAAAGAGATGTGAAGATAAGAGAAGAATCTAAAGGTTATTTGATGGCAAAACTATTTGAGGAAGAAGTGGAGCATAAATTAATCCAACCTACTTTTATCATTGATTATCCTAAAGAAGTTACGCCGTTAGCTAAGGATCATAGAGAAAAAGAAGGGTTTGTTGAAAGATTTGAATTATTCGTAGGAGGTATAGAGATAGCAAATGCGTTTTCAGAACTTAATGATCCTATAGAGCAACGAAAACGCTTTGAATACGAAGTTCAGCAACGACAAAAAGGCGAGGAAGAGTCTCATCCGTTAGATGAAGACTTTATAAAAGCTTTAGAATATGGTATGCCTCCTGCTGGTGGTTGCGGAATAGGTGTTGAAAGATTAGTTTTACTTTTAACAAATGAAACTTCGATAAGGGAAACTATACCATTTCCTGCTTTGAGAACCAAAGAGTGAGGATATTATGGTGATGAAAACCATAGTTATTGCTTTGTTTTTCATTCTTTTTCTAACAAATATGAGTTATTCTTTAACTCCTTCTTATATTAATGCCTATATGGATATAGAAGAAGACATTAATGTTGAAAGAAGCGACCTTGTAGATTCTATTACTATTGAATATCCTTTAAGTGAAGAAGCACAAATAATAGAGATGGAAGGGTGTAATGGAGATTTAAAAGGGTCTAACATTCATATTTATTTTAAAAATATTAGAGAAGGAACTAATAAGTGTAAATTAATGATAAATGTAAGTAGTTATTTGAAAAGAGGAATCACAAGAGTTCCTTGGAGTGAGGAAGAGGCTTTAAAAGAGAGTGAACACATCACTTTTGAGCCTTTAATAATAAATGTAAGCAGAAGCATTCAATATAAGTGTGGAAATAACAACTATTGTAAAGTTAAGGAAAGCGTTGCATGGATTCATCAATTTTTAGTTTATGATGAAAGTTTAAGCGATAAGAATTATGGTGTGAAAGAAATAATTAAAATGAGAAAAGGAGTATGTGCAGAATATGTTACTCTTTTTATGGCTCTTATGAGGTCTATGAATATTCCTGCTGTTTATGCTAGCTCTTATGCTTATAACGGGAAGGATTACGAACCACACGCCTACGCATATGTTAAAATTAATAAGAAATGGTATCCTGTGGATGTTTTGTGGAAACAAATAGGTTATGTTGACTCTACACACATATTTTTGGGCTGGAGTTATGATAATCAGATTCAAAGCAACCTTAATGCTTTACAAAAAAATGGAGGTTCAGTTGATTGGTTTAAGGAATCTATTAAAGTTAAGGAAATTAAAAGAAAAGAAATTAATCTTGTTGAGCCTCAAGTTTTATTTAACACTTCTTCTCAAGGATTAATTTTAAAAACGTCTCTTTTAAGCAATCTTGATTTTATATGTGGAGAAATTGTAGTAGTTCCATGTAATTATAAAACATGGGAGATAAAGAAATCAATTATTTGTAATAACGAATATCTTATTTATGAGTATAGTTTAGATCTTCCATCTAATGTATTGTTTACTTGTCCTTTTACTATTTATGATATTGAAAAAGATGCTAAAACTGTAAATATCACTGTTGATACTTCCTTTAATGGTGCTTCTTCATTAACCTGGTTGGTGAAACTGAAATTAGCATTATTATCTTTTTTAAAGAATCTAGTAGACTATATTTAGAAAGCTATGTAAAGGGTGGGCACAATGCCGCACCCTTTGTGTTTTCTTAAAAAAGCTATCTCAGCAACAATAGCTCTATTTATATCTATGGCAGAGAAATTATTTATTATTAACGTTCATATCACCTCTTTTTTGGTTTTATTTTTTCAACAGTCGTGGTTTTACCACAATGTATGCATTTAATACGGTAAGGTCTCCTTTTGAGTTCTACCTTTCCTTCACTTTCTTTACCGCAATATTGACATATCATGAAATATCCAAATTCTTTTTCTCCTTTAATTCTGTATAATATCAATTTTCCAACAATATCTCCTTCTTCATTTTTATAGGTTCTATTGGTAAAATAATCTGTTTCCTCTATTTTAGGAAGCTTAGGCATATAATTCACCTCCTTATGAAATAAAATAAATATGCTCCAAGTAGTATAAGACTAATTCCGAGGAAGATTATCAAATAAATCGCATATTTTTTAATTTCTTTTATCTTTTTTTCATGATTTTCGTGGTGTTGTAAAAGTTCTCGAGGAACATTCCATTCTAATACCTCTACTGGTTCCTCTTTCAGTCCGCTTTCTTTAACTATTTCTTGTTGTTGACCAACTGTTTGGTTTTCTTCTTTACTTTTCATTTGTTTTTTAGTAGCTTTTATTTTCTTCTTTTCTTCTTTTTTAACTTCTTGAAATATTTGTTCTGCAATTTTAGGGTCAAATCCTAGAATTTCTAATGCTCCTTTTATCACTTCGGGATCTTCTCCTTTAGCAATTTCATTTTTAATCCATCCCTTTACATCCATAAAACATTATTGTCGTTCATTACTATATATAATTTTATTTATTCTATAATATAAGGAGTTACGCCCTTGGCTGCGATATTGATAGAATCTATTTCTTTCTTAAGATTTTCATTTTCTTTAATGACATTTGATAGTTTTCTTTTTAAATCTTCAATTTCCATTTTTAATCTTGTAATTTCCCCTTTTTCTTTATCTACGACTTCATTC
>WAPH01000034.1 GCA_015520895.1 Nanobdellati archaeon
AAATATATTATGATAATTTAAGGAAAATATGTTGCTAAAATACAGAAACAAGCTGCCTGTAATAAAAAGAAGCATACTAGCAAAATAATAAATCATTAGGAACCCTCCTTCTTCAAATCAGGATATGCTTCTTCTATGCTTTTCTTATGATGTAATTTATCTTCTATCAAATTTTTTAATTTAGAAAAATAATTTTTACGTTGTTCTTGTTGTATGGGAGGGACGTAATAATAACCTTTAGTAGGATCAAAACCACTTTGTTCTGGAGTCCACAAATAATAAAATACGCCTCCTCCAATACCTACAATAATTAAAAGAACAAGGACCCACCACCACCATTTACTAGAATTTCCTTTTTTAGAAACCTTTATTTTTTCTTTTAAAGTCTCTAAATCATTTTGAACAACCCTTAATAAAGCATAAGCTTTTAAATAATTACCTTGAGTAATCAAGTTATTAATTTCTTCTGTCATATTTTCTATAGCTTTAAATTCATTATAATAAATGCTATTCTCGTCAATCTCATCTTTTAACTCGTCAACATTATCTTTTACTATTTCAAATTTTTGTTTTATTTCTTTTATTTTTTCCTCATTAGGATTCACTATAAATTTAGCTTGCTTTTTAATAGTTTTGCCTCCTTTTTCTATTTTCACAGTAAAAAGAAATTCCCCTATATCCTTAGGCAAAACGTTTATCTTCAAATTATATTGTTTACCAGGATTAATAGTTGCCCCTGTAAAATCATAATTAATCTCTATAAGGTTATCATGTTCAAAAGACAATTCATTTTTATTTATCACAAGTATCTCAGATCCTGTATTTTTGATGCCTATAATAATTTCCTGAGATTCGTTATAAGTTAACTCATACTTCTTATCCAATATTAATTCTAGAGTTAAAGAATTACTTGCTTCTTTGGTTGTTTGTTGTGTTGTGTTGTCATTAGAATCAGTAGATGAAGAGGAATAAGTAGACGAGGAGGAAGACTCACTATTAGTTTGAGTATCTTGTGTTTGTTCTTGTATTACAGTTAAAGAAACGGCTTCGTTCTCTTGATATTTCATATCTCCATAGCCGCTAGCAGTATAATAACTATCAGTATTATCTAAATCTACCTTGATTGTTGCATCTCCTACACTCAATCCCTTCACAGATACAGTACAAACGGTTATTTCATCGCCTCCATTTATATCAGTAGCGGAAGAGCATGTTGTGTTTGCTTTAGTACCATCGAACTTAGCCACTTCGGCATCATATATCTTTAATACAACCGAAGTAGAATCTACAGTTGCAGTACCTAAATTCTTAGCTTTAACGGTTAATGTAGTAGTCGAATCTACTTGTATAGTGTTAGACTCTAAAGAAAGCGTTATTTGAACATAAGGTGCGTCTAACTCATATGTATAAGATGACGTATTTACAGTAGAATAATTAGTTAATTTATCTGCGCTTATAATTATATCGTGTGTCTTATACATATAATACCCGTCAGCGGTTTTAGAAGGAGCAGTATAATTAATAACATAATACCCTCCTGAATTATTGTAAGTAACAGATGCTGGAGAATAAGCAATGTACTTAGTATTTTTTTCACTCCACCTATCGTAAATAGTAAAGTTTTCTTTCGTTATGCCTGAAATAACATTCCCTTCAAAATCTTTTATACTCATTCTAATAGTGAGATTTGTCCCTGGTTTAATTGCAGTTAAATCTGTATTTCCTTCTGCGTTAATGAGAGATATAACTGATAAAGATGGTTTTGTAGATATAAATTTAGAAAGTTCGTTATTTTCAGAAATAATATCAAAAGTAGCATTAACTACGTTTGCTTTAATATAATAATCTCCATCTATATTACTAATATTAAAGGTTGCATTCTTACAAGAACCTTCTTTAAGAGACTCGTACAAATAATTAAAATTAGCGATTTTAGAAGAGCAGCTTGCATCTTCACAAATATCTATAGTTACATTAAACATATACTCTATCCTACTTCCTATATTACACACAGTAATATTCCCTTCAAAATCTATACCTTTTGAAGGATGATCATAATATTTCATACTTAAAGCAATGTCACTTCTGTTGAGAGCTTGAATGGAAAAAGTATCAGTAGTGTTATAGCTTCCTATATCGTTATAGCACTTCCAAAAATAAGAATATGTACCTTCATTTGTAAAAACATAAGAGAAGTTAAGTTGCTCAATAGATACATTAGATTTAGTTTTAACCACATTGCCGTCTATAAGCAAAGAACAAGTAGAATTAAAGGCATACAAATCTTTAACATCCGCTAAAAAATATACATCTTTACCTATTATAACATCAATAGAATCCTCAGGCGAGAGATGATCGAGATAGATAGGATAATCAGTATTATTAATTTCAAAATATTCAATAGTATTATTGATATTATTCCATTTATCATAAAAGAAGGATCTTAAAGTATAATTAGAGTTATGAGTTGCTCTTAGGTATAAAGGCGAGGAAAGCATTGAAAGATTAAAAACATAAGAAGTGTTTATTTCATTTCCACTTTCATCATACGTAGACCATTTCAAATAAGTGGAAGAAAAATCTATATCTTCTTTTATAAAATCACGAGTAACAGCACCCACATAATATGCAGGGAATACCTCTGTTACTCTTCCTTTAGAGTCTTTTTTAGCATAACTAATGTTGAAAACTGCATATATGGCTTTAATAGGGGAATCATCTGCGGAAAAGTAAGAATAAGCAGGAACAAGCAAATGAGTACCATTATATAAAGCAGTAGGAATAAAAGAATAATAAGGGGTTACAAGTATAAAAGAGAAAGAAGAATAATTAATAATCTTTACCCTCTCATTAGATAAAATAGCATAAATTATTTGCTTTAAAGTAGAGTTCTCTTTTACAAAATTATAAGCGGCATGATCAAAAAAAGTATCTTCAATAACCAAAGTTCGAGTAAGATTATAAGAATAATTATAATAATCATAAGTAGTATTAAAGTAATAAATATAGCGAGGTGCTTTATTATCGACAAACAAATAAAGTAGAGACGTAGTATTTGAAAGATCATCATCCATAGTTATATTAATAGTAAGATTTTTCTCGATACTATTCGTAAGATTCAAAGTTAAAGTAAAGTTATACTCGCTAACATCATCAAAAAATATTTTTTCTCCTGTTTGATTATACCAATAACCTTCCCATAGTGAAAAATTTCCAAAAGATAGGTCAGAATAACTGCTGTAAGCATAATCAGTCAAAGAAAAATAAGTTTGATTAATCAAAGTAACATAAATACGAGTTAAATTGACAGGGGATGTTACATTAAAACTAAAATTATATTGCTGAATATTTCCTATTTCTTTATAGTTATTTCCTGTATCGCTATAATAAGCATCACCACTAGGAGGAAGAGTACAATATGCTATAGTCATTAACAAAACAAAGGATATAAATAAAAACGCGTATCTCATCACACCTTCACCTTAATAATTCCTCATTTTAAACCTTTATAAAAGTTTACCCTCTTGAGAGGTTTAGATCTTGTTTTTCTTCTTTTTTTAAGAGTGATAATTATGAAGGCTATAATAAAGAAGGTTATTACAACTATTTTATTTAGCTCTGTATTCAATCCTTTAATAACATTACCTGTAAAGGTTTTAAAAGAAAATACCATATTTTTGGATTTTTGAGTAGAATTTTTTTCTAAAATAACTGCTGTATTATTATTAGGAATAACAACATTTAAAGTAAATGAAGCATCTTCTCTTGTTTGTTCGCTTGTCACTTTTAAATTAACAAAATAATATTCTTTACATCTTTCTTTAGGGATATCTTTACAATAGTCTGAAGGAATATTCACCATAAGATTAATTTCTTTAGATTCTCCCGGTTTTAACGATTCTACAAAGGCAGGAGAAATAACATACCATTTATCACTTATTCCTTCTATCCTGAATTCTAGATCTGTTAAAGTAAGATCTCCTGCATTTTCGATAATAATTGGTACTATTTTTTTCTTAGCCACTTCTACTTTAATAACTTCATCTAAGTCCACATTAATTTTAGCTCTTTTTTCAACATTGATGAAAAAAGTAAAGGGTTGATAATCAATATTAGAATCATTGATTCTAACAACAACCTTCACGGCGCTAATTTTAGAATTTCCATGAGGTAAAGGTGCAGGGAAACTAAATTCAAACGCTCCTTTAGAAGTAGTAGCATCTCCTTTAATATCATATCCTTCTACCTCATAAATCACGCTCAAACCATCAAGCCCATTACCCTTTAAATCTCTTACAACTCCTGAAACTACTACTCGATCCCCTACAAAGTAATTTTCCTTTTCGGCTTGGGCATTTATAACTACATACTTTTTCTCACCTATTAAAAAAGCACCACTCTTATTAAAAATCTCAACATAATTACTAACAATATTAATAGAAGAATCTTTTGTAATATCTTCTAATTCTCCTTTACATCTGTCAAAAGCAAAATCCCAATTTTCACAATAGAAAACTGCTAAACGTTTTTCGTCATAAACGTAATTATCTTGATAATAAATACGTATGGAATTAGAATCATAAGGAATTAGTAATTCGAAGTTCTTGGCTTTAACAATGTTCAAAGATAAAGAAGAAGGATTTAAATCACTTATTCGCATTAAATTACCTACATCTTCAGTAATAACAACATTGTGATATTTTGCTATATCTTCTCCAGCCTTTACAATAAGATCATAAGTGCCATGAGGTAGATAAACTTCATATTTTCCAGTATTATCGCTCTTTACTAATTTATCGACATCTTTACCTGAAAAATATAATTCTACGGGAATAATCTTGCCATTTTTATTAAGCGTGCTTCCGGTGACTCTGACAACATAATAAACATCTGCAACTTTAAACTTTTTCTCACTATAATATCTGTAATTTTTGATTACTAAAAACAAATCTTTCTTATAAGAGTTAATATCTAGAGGTTTTAAAATCCTTACTTTTACATAATAGGTATTTTCACTTTTAGAGAAATTAATAATATCCAAATGTTTGTTGTCTAATAATACTTCAATATTCTTCAATTCTAATACGTCAGTAAGCACATCATGATCATAAAACTTAAAAGATATAATTACATCAGTAGAATCTTTTACTTCTATTTTGTCCTTAGGAGATAAAACTTCTATTCTTAAAGGGGGTTTTACTATTAAGCTATTAAGAGAATCGGCAGTTAAGATGAATTGCTGAGAATCATCTGTTACGTATTCTCCACTTATTTTAATAGAATAAATCCCGGTGGGAAAATTTAAAGGTATTTTACCAATTAAATTGATACTGCCATCATCGTTGTAATAAGGTGGTAAAATATCATTTAAAGGGAAAGATGATGTTTCATTATAAACATATACTTTAATATTACTTAAAGACTCCGCATTAGCAACATCATCATTATATAATATTTTAAAGGTTAATTCTTCAAAATAATCTCCAGCATACGCCGTTAAAGGGTTGAAAGATGTAGGCTTTGTGATTTCCATTTTAACTCTTATTATGTTTATGTAAGTAATATTAGTTTCTTGAGTGTTATTGCTATAAACACATATTACTTTCAAAGGTTTCAAACCATAATACATCGGAATATTCAATAATTTAATTCTTGCTACATAACTATATCCATCAAAAACCACAGAAGTGATTTTAAAATTTGAGAAATAAACATATTTGTTCTCTAAAGTTAAAGATTCGTTATTGCATTGAAATTTAACCATAATATCTTTTTCAGGCTCGTTTAAAAAATAAACTTTAGAAGGAGCATCTAAAATAACTGCATCTCCATAAACGCCTCTAATAAAAACTATTAAAAAAATACTTGTAATCAGTGCACGAAAATAAGGCATCATAATAACCCCAGCAACCTTTTTAATTTAAGGAAACGAGGAGGCTGATAAGTTTTACCAATAAGTTTTGCTGCTATTTGTTTAAATGCTAAAGCAGCATCGCTATAAGGTTTATAAGCAACTACAGGTATTTTATTGTATATACTTTCTTTTATAACATAATCCTCGGGTATAATACCAAATAAATAAGTTTCAACCATCATTTCTATTTCCTCGGGAGTGAGTTCATAAGGAGCACCACTATACCTGTTAACTACAACCCCTTGAACATGAGTTTTAAGACTTTCTGCAACTTTAGAAAGCTTCATTGCATTTGTAACAGTAGGTATTTCAGGATTTGTTACAACCAACACTTCATCAGAAGCTTCCAGTACTTTTATCACTTCATCATTAATGCCAGGAGGAGCATCTACTATAACCATATCTGCAGGAATCTCTCGTAAGACTACATTTAATTTATTTATATCTGCTTTTAAAGAATCAAGATTAATAGCCGCAGGAACCACACGTAAACCTGTATGATGCATATAAATGGCTTTCTCAACATCCAAACCTTTGTTTAAAACATCTTGTAAACTATGAGGAAAATTGTATAAACCTATGTGCAAACCAAGATTAGAAGCAGTGATATCTGCATCAACCACAACAACATCTTCACCAAAATTATGCAAAGCTAATCCAATATTCAAAGAAGTAACTGTTTTACCTACACCGCCTTTACCAGAAACTACACTAATAATGCGATTAGCCATTTAATCACCAATATATCGATATATTGATATCTCAGCGCTTAATAATAATATAAGATGTAAAACTTTTAAAAGGTTTTTAAAAGTGTAGATTCTATGGGGTCGCCCGGATTTGAACCGGGGTCCCAGGCTCCCAAAGCCCGTAGGATGGACCAAGCTACCCTACGACCCCTTAATGCAATATAAGATGAGATAAAATTTAAAAAGATAGATTTAAATTTCTTTAGGATTAGTTAGGTTACTTCTACTCCAAAACCGTTAAAACAATTAGCTAAGCTAATAAATTAGTTAAAGGTTATAACTAAAATAATAAATATATATGTAATAGGTATCATCATTAAATTATGGTTGTAATTAAATCACCCTTACAAAAAAAGAATAATAAGAGCACAAAAGGTCAAATAGCTATTTCTCATATGCAGGCAATAATTATTGTGGTAATTTCTTTGGCTTTATTACTTTCCTTTCATGCTCAAATATGGAATTTCTTGAAAAACTTTAATTTCTCATCTAAA
>WAPH01000035.1 GCA_015520895.1 Nanobdellati archaeon
AATTTTTTCTTCAACTATCTCTACTTTATATATTAACTTATTATCTTTTCTTGAAAATTCTGCGACTTCTTTTTTTAATTTAGGCTTATAATACTCGAAATCATTAAACATATTATCACATCTTTAAATTCTTACAACGTTAAGTTTAAAAAATTTATAGATACCTCCTTCTTTCTCTTATCTTTTCTAATTTAAGAATTATTTGCTTAGCATTTTTCGCCTTTTTGATGTACTCATTAATAAACTTTTTCATATCAAACTCTTCCAATTTAGATGTTTCTTCCAGAATAAAAAGATCCATGGCTTTGTCTTCGTATCTAGAACTTTGATAGCTTAAACCAAAATCTATAATGACTAAACCTTTTGACGTTAAAAGCACATTTTTTAAAGTTAGATCTCCATGCACTATGTTTAAGTTATGCATTTTAGCAATTATTTTAGCAAGTTCTTTTTCTTTTTTTTCTTGACTCTGCTTTAGATTTTCTCCTTTGACCTTTTCCATTCTTATTTCGAAAGTCATTTCATTACATTCTATGGGTTTAGGAACAGGCAATTTATTTTTGTGAAGTTTTTGCATTATTTTAAATTCTGATCTCGTCCTTGTTTTACGCAATTTAATATCTAATTTTTTATGCCTGTATTTTTTTTCTTTTCTGATTTTTATTATTTCTGAGTTGTTTTGGTATATTACGGCCTCTGCACCTTCATGAATTTTCTTCATCTTCAAACCCCTTTACAATTAATTTATTAACTTTACATTTATTTTGTAAAATAGAAGAAAGAGAGGGTCTAGTTCTTCCTTCATCTCCACTTACTAATTCTTTAATATAAGTTCCAGCTTCTGTCTTAACCTCTATTTTAGCTTTTTTACCTTCGATTTTTAAAAACCTCACATAAAATACTTTTCTTTCTCTTACTAGGTCTGCCCTTCTATGCTGAACTCTTGAAGGGGTTTGTTGCGCTATAATTTTATTATTTAACAGTTCCTCTACTCTTTTAGCATCATCCTTTTTTATATCTTTTTCACATTCTATTTCTGCCTCATATATTTTGTTTTGCCTTTTATTTTTCACTTCTTTAACTTTCTCTTTGCTTACGAGTGTTAGATCTTTAACTTCTATTTTGCCTTTGTTTTTTTTATTTATTTCATTTTCCAATGCTTTTACATCAATGGTTCTTATTTTAGGTTCTTCCACTTCTATTACAAATTCTCTCCATCCATGACAGAGAGCATCTATATCTTCTCTACCTGCTCCGTGGAATTTGGTGGTTACGCCTTTTGTTTGGTTTAATATTATTTCTTCTATTAAGTCTTGAACGCTTTCTTCATATTTTCTACCCGTGAAATTACACTTTTCACATCCTGTTCCATGACAATAAGAACAGAGCCAAGTAGTTTGAGGCATCTCTTTATATTTATTATACTTACCGTAAATATAAAGACTCCTTACTTTTTTTGTAATTCTATTTTTTTGAAAATCTATTACTATAGTAATGTCGGGCTTAGAAAAATCAACTTCTTTATCTGGCATAATCTTAAGTAATTCTTTACCTATTTCTCTGCTTAGTTCTTCTTTAATAGGTTCAGCATATTCTACTCCTATATTCTCCCATAGTTCTTCTTCTTTTTTAATCATTTCGTTTGAAGGTATTACCCCTATAAGAAATGTTTTAAACTCATAACTTTCAAGGATTTTGCTTATTCTTAACGCATATTCGTTAATCTTATCAAAAATATTATTGCATATATCACATTTCTCTTTATCTTTGCATGAGATTTTTGCATACCTAAAATTTATATTTTTATAGGAACATCCTTTTATTTTTAACTCTTTAGCATCTATCTCCATGGCAAGAAACGTTTTAATGGCGATACCTCTTTCTTTGTTAGAAGTGGATGTTAAAAGTTGAGCAAATAATCTCCCAGTACATCTATTGCATAAATAACGGGAATCTAATATCTCCTTAAGACTTTCAACCATCTCATCAAATCCCATAACACTATCCTTTTTCAGTATAACTTTAAAATTTTTTATTTTTCTATAATATTTCCTCCACGAGATAAGCTTTCCAATACTTCGCCTATATAACTGGCATGCTCTGGCATAAGAGAAAATAATCTTACCAATTTTTTTCTTAGATTTATATGGCACGGGTCCTTTATTTCCCCTAAATATCTTCCATTGTTTTCATAAACTTTAGCAATATATTCTTTTCCCTCTTTACTTAATACAAAATAACCAAATTTGTCTTGAACAAAATCCTTTTCATAAGAAAGGGCGAGTTTCCATGCATCTTTCCAGTCCTGCTCATAAATATGTGCTGATGCACTTATTGTTGTTACGTATCCTAATTCTAGATCCTCGTATTTTTTATGTAATTCTTTCCAAATATGGTGGTTAACATAAGCCAATCCAGCAATATTTATTGGCCAAGCTTTAAACATATCATTACTTCTTATATATGCTGTTAGATTAACTTTATTGTTTCTTATTAAAACATGAACTACATCTAAACATGGTTGATTGGATTTCTCAGTTAAATGTTTTTGAGGTATCCAAAGAGATGCTAAAGCAGCACGATCTTCTAAATTATTCTCTAATCTTTTAATTATTGCTTTTACTTGATTAAATTCCTCATTATAATAGCATAATAATTTTCCATAAGTGTATGTGTCTGAGGATAATGAAGGGTTTACTAAATCCTTTCCATACTCTTCATACAATTCATTTTCAAATACCTCTTTATAAGGATTTTTTACAGTTATCATCATATTTATTATCTCTTTTGTTTTGCCATATTGGGAGTCGGTTTCATGGCCTGAAAACAGAATTTGAAGGAGGGCCAGTTTATGGGCATCGCTTATATTTTCTTCATAAATATGACTCCCTACCATTACATCACTTAATCTTACCTTAAATTTGTTTTTTTGTAGGTTTTCTTTGATATTCTTCTGCCTCATTAATTCCGCAATTCTATGGCGTTCTTCATTGTGCTTTTGATGGTTTATTGAGGTATAATGCTTTAAATCATCAATCCATACAACATTTATATGCTTTTGAAACCACGTTATTATTTGATGATCCAACTCTACTTGTGTGATTAAAGGGTTTATATTATATTTACTTTGTATGTACTCTTGAAAACCACTTATATTTTTATTGTTATCTATGCCGTGTTGTTTTAATAGCATCAAACCTGTAAATGAAAAAAAAGGCATTATTTCTCGGCCAACTAATATGATATTATCAGCATTTTCTAATACTAAAGTATTTCTTACTACTAAATGAATTCCTCTTACACTACCTAACACACCGTATGCCGCTATGTTTCTTTTATCTTTTAATTCTGCTATTTTTGAAGAACTTCTTTTTAATCCTGCTTTACCAAAATCTGCGAAGATGATTATATCATTTCCTTTTTCGTTTAATATTTCATAATCTCCTTCAAGAAAATAGCTTTTAGATTTAATATTCATATTTATTTCATGATGCAAAACCTTTAAAAATATATATGTGTAGGATTAATCAATTATTAAGGAGGTAGATAATATGGTTAAAGGAAGCGAAGACGTTAATATAGCTCAAAGTAAAGCAGTTTTAATGACAACATTTAGCGTTTTAGTAAATAAAAGCAGAAAAGAACTCGAAGATCTTTTGAGTAATAATGATTACATAGATGATTTTGAAATAGAAGACTTAGATAAAGAAGATTTAAGAAAAGAAGTATTTGTTGTTCTTAAGAATCCTATAGATATAAGGTTTGCTTGTGACGTACTGGGAAAAGAGATCTTTAAAGAATAGGAAGTTATATAAACCTTTTTTTCTTGAATATGTAAAACAATATACTTCCAATTAATAACATTGCTATCAAGGTGAAGTAGTAGCCATAGGGATGGTTTATCTCAGGCATATATTTAAAATTCATACCATATATGCCTGTGATTAAAGTTAAAGGAAGAAATATAGTGGTTATGGCTGTAAGTATTTTCATACTTTCATTTAAACGTTGAGATGACAAAGATATAATAAGATCAACAAGGTTGGTGGTAGAGTCTCGGAAAAGATCGAGCTGGTTTATGGCAACTACTAAATGTTCATATATATCACGGAAATAAAGTACTTGTTTAGAGGAAACAAACTTAGAATGCTTCGATAGGTTATATACTACTTCTTTCATTGGCAAAATCATACGACGTAATGTTATGATGCGATCTTTAAGCATGTAAATACTCTCTAAAACATTTTCTTGCTCTTTCATAACCCTACTTTCTAACTCTCCTATGTCTTCGTCTATTTTATCTAAAAGCAGAAGTATGTTATCTACTATTGTATCTAAGAATATATGAAGAATAGAAGCAGGAGATGAGATGTATCTAGCTCGAGATATTATGCGGTCATGCGTTTTTTTATATAAGCTATAATCCTTATTTCGAATAACTATTATTATTTTTTTAAAAACAAAGAAGGATATTTTTTCAGATTCTATTTCTTTGTTTATTAAAGGATTTATGAAACTCACGAAAAGATGTTTTTTATGTTCTTCTATTTTAGGAGTTGTTTCGGATTTTTGTAAAGCATCTTCTATTTCTAAAGGATGAATTTTAAGTTTTTCTTCTAGGAATTGAATTTCTTCATTTGTTAAGTTAAACATACCTAACCATATAAATTTTACCTCTCTGCTATGGCTTTTGGCAATAACATCTTCAAGATTTCCTTGATACCCTTTTACGCTTCCATCTTGATAAAAAATATATGATTTAAACATACTAAAAAGATAACTCTTAACTTTTATATAGATTTTTAACCCATAATTTTGTTATGGATAAGTTTAAGGCGATTCTATTAGCATTAAGTATGCTTATTTTATTAAAATATAGTTATGCTTATGAAGCTTATGTAATATCTGAAGAATATATTTCAGGGAGCGTTAATGCCACACAAGAATTAGAATTTGATTATCGTCAAGAATGGTATGGTGATGAATGTATTGATGATGATTTTGTTATTGAACTACATTTCCCTTTTGATATAGAATTATATACTAATACTTCTATTGTTTCTATTGTTAATTTTTTATTAATGGGTTATGATGAAGATGGAAATTATGCTGGTTCGTGTTCTCCTTATAATGTTTTATGGTTAAATTCAACAGATGTAATAATATATTATATTAATTGTTATGTTTTTCCTGAGAAATATGTTCATAGTGCAGTATTCTATGCTAATGCTTCAGCACCTTCTCAAAATAAATCTCTGTATTGGAAATGGAAAGAAATAAAGCATTATTCTTCAGGAACATGGAAAGATTGTAACTTTTTTAACCCTCTAGATAACACTACATACGTATTAGCACCAAAACTTCAAATGCTTGCTAACGTTTCTTATGACTCTTATAGGTATAGAGCATGGGAGTGGTATTTAGGCTTAAGGACCCCTCCCTTTGTGTATGTAGGCGATGATATTGCTTTAGGGGAGGTGATTCAAAATATTGATGATGAAGAACATGGAGCAAGTGCTTATTTTCTTACTTATGAAATAGAAGCTTTAGGGAATGTATTGCTTAATGAAACTTATTATTGGGATGAAAGAGATGAGTTATTGACAGCACATGAATGGTATCCTTACCCTACACACACTTTTAAAGCAGTAAATACAGGAGTACAATTAATGAATGCGAGTGTTTATGCAGAAGGTGGCTATTATGCAGAAGATGTTTATAGATTCTATATTTTGAAGCCAAATATTACTGTTGATTCTCCAGGATTTGTGGATTATAATGAGGAAATTACTATTAAATTCAATGTTAGTAATAATGCCACTACTGTTAAAGATATTTATGCTGTTTTCACATTCTATAATGTTTCTAATAATTCTATAGCTCAGGAAAATATAACAATGTCTCAATATCCTGATCATTTTAACTTGACTTATTATAAAGAGGTTATAACTAACGACTATGCTTACACTTTGAATGAATACGATCTTTTTTATTTACCCAAATACTCTGGAAATTACTCTCTTCAAATAAAGGTTTTATTTGACAATACTTCTTTAGCGGTATCTAATACCACATCTTTCGAAGTTAAAGAAGGTCGTTTAATTTTAAACTCTTCTTATCCTACTTACCGTATTTTGGCTAATCAATCAGGTAACATAACTATTTGCTTCAAAGTTGTTGATGGGGATCTATACAACTTAACTTTACTTTTTAACACAACCTCTAATGCTTTGCTCATATATGAACCTTATCATTATTTGGGAGTAAATTTAAGTAATGGTAGTAGAATATGTGAGAATTGGTTTGTTGACGTATCGCCTCAACCATCTATTATATATGCTAATGTGAGTTATAAAGCATATAATCTTTCATGGGTTTCAGCAGGAGATAAATATTTTGAACTTATTTATCCAAAAATAGATTTTTCCAAAGATCCCTTGAGTTTAGGAGATGTAGATGAGTTTTATACCGAAGTTAAAGTGGTGGGTAATCTTTCTCCTTTATCGTCTTTAGCTATAATCTCGTATAATCAAACTTTGTTTGGTTACGAAAAAGAAGCAAAAATAGATGTGTTTACAACTTCTATAGAGAATAAGTGTTATGCTCAAGAACAGCAAGAAGGTAACGAATTATCTTCTAACTCTACCGTAATATCTGTTTTAAATGTAGATTTTGCGAATTATTCTTTAGATCAAGACTATAATACTTATGCTACTTTTAGAGAATATGCAGAAGGTTATGCTAATTTAGTTATTCAGTTACCTAATACCTATTTGCTTTACAAAGTTGCAATTTATGGAAGAGCAACATCTTCCAGTGAAAGATTACATATTTATTATTATGATTCTTCTAGTGATAGTTATGTAGAGACAGATGAGACATTTAGCAACACGATTTATTTACCAACCTCTATGGATTTTACAAATCTGACTTTTATTAATGCTTTTAAAACAGATAAATTGAAGATAGAGATAGAGGGTACAGATATCTCGTATATATCAGAAATTAAAATATATGTGGCTCGAATAGATTCTCATGATCCTTGTTATATTTTTAACTTTACAGGATTAAATTTAAATACCTCCGGGAGAGTGGATGTTATCGCTAATGTTTCTACTGAGACAAATAATGTTTTTTCTCAAAGTAGTTTTAATATTTTATTTGGAACTCCTAAGATATTTTTCTGTAATGATTATGATTCTCAAACAGGTAATCTTTATTTATCAAGTACCACTAAATTTTTAAAATATGTTCATGTTTATCCAGAAGGAGGGGATATTTATAATATAACTTTGAACTTAACTATCCTTAACACAACCTATATAAATTTTGCAGAAGGAGAATCTTCCTTTAAAAAAATATCCTATATTTCTTATCTTAATTATACTTCTTTACCTTCCTCTACTGTTTGTAAGACTGCGGGCTTTTTGATTCCTTATAATTTAACTTCTTTTGCGATATTAAATCCTGCCAATACTTCTATAAATGTTAGTGTTTATGATTCTTCTTTTGTTTTAAAGACTTATAATGACACAGGCATAATTGATTTACAACCTGAAGATACTGAGCCTCCTATACTTTACTGGTATTATATTGGTTATCTTAATGAAAATGACACCTTAACAAATTATTCTGTTACCAACGCCTTTACAACTTTAGATCTTTATTTTAAAGCACGTGATAACTTAAGAGTCACTTCAGCCATTGTTGAGATAACTTATCCTGATGATAATAAAACTAATTATACTTCTTCTTTGATGCTTTATAATGGTAGTTGGAGTAAGGGCATATTTCTTGCTCAAGTAGACGGTTTTATGTTGAACATTACAGGTAATTACTCTATAAGAGTTTATGCTTTAGATTATGTGGGCCTTAATTCAACAAATAACCAAACACCTCAAAATTTGAGTGTAGGTAGTGAATTAAAAGTAGTTATAGAACCTTTAGCTTCCATTTATAATCGAGGGCAACAATATACTATAAGAGCAAAACTTTTAAATGGAAAGTATTTAGGCAATTCTATGAATATTTCTATGAATTTAACTCGTAATTATAATATTACAGAGCAAATTATTTGTCAAGAAGCCAATTTCCTTAATACTTCAAAATATTTAGATATAAATTGTTATGGAAACTCTTTAGTTTCATATATAAAACTGAATGATACACCGTCTCATTATGACGCATCTATTTTTTTACAATACTTTATAAACAACGGAAGCTCAACATTGAGTTTTGATACTTCCAATACTTTAAAGATTTCAGCTTATTCTTTAACAACAAATAAAGATGGCATGACATATGTTAAATTCATTAGGGCAAAAATAACTCACCAAAACAATTATGATAAGATTACAGATCCTTCTTTGTTTGAAGTTAACTTAGTGAAGTGCAATGATGAAACCACTTACTTTTCAGATTATGATTATGATGCGGACGAGTTTTACACTCCTGTTTTAATGTCCTGTACTTTGCCAGCAACTATAAGTATTTATGTTGTTTACTATAATAATACAGCAACTCTTTCTTATATAGAATCCTCTTCATCCTCTTCATCCTCTTCTGGAGGGGGTGGAGGAGGAGGCGGAGGAGGTTCATCAGGAGGAGGTTACGGATTTATAGCACCTTCTTATAATTATACACCTCCTATCATAAACCTCACTTTTATGGATGTTAATGTCATAGCTAAAAATATGGACGAAATTACTCAATCATCTACTCGTTTCTTTTACATAGAGTATAGTAATAGAAGAGATGAGAAATTAGAAGTTCATACTCGTATTTTTACTAATTGCGATAATTGCAATATTACACCTCAGGAGGAATACTTCTTGTTGATGCCACTGCAAACTATTACAAAAGAATACAAATTATATGTTCCGTTATATCAACAGCCTGCTGATTATAATATTTCGATATATATAAGTAATAACAAAAAAGAGGAGTTTTACAAAGTAGTGCCTTTTAGTGTAAGGAAAAACCCTAAGATAGTAATTTTAGAAAAAGCTGAAGAAACATTCAAAACTTTGAAACGAGAAGTGAGATACTATGCTTCTTTAGGAATAGACATGGGTGGTGAGGAGAAAAAACTTAATGATGTGGAGAATTTATTTGTATTGGCAAGGCAGAGCATTGCTCAAGATAATTTAACTGCTCTTATTCTTTATTTAGAACAATCTCAGAACCTTATGAAGGACATTATTAAAAGTTTGGCAAGCAAGAAATGGCTTAAATTATATTATTTGCATAAAGAAGAAATTTGGGCATACGGGGGTTATGCTCTATTTGCTTTAATGATGATTCTCTTTTATATCTTACCATTATTAAGTATGATTACAAGGTTAAAATACCTTAGACGTAAAGAAAAGATTATTATTGAGACAAGAAAAGAAACTGAGAGAGAATATTTCGTTAGAAAAATTGATGAGATAACTTTTAGAAGGATAATGGAGCAAGAGCAGGACAAACTTATAAAAGTTAGAAAAGAGATCGAGAAATTAGAGAAAGAGATAGAGCTTATGGCTTCTTTTCGATTTATAGAGTTATGGAGATTTAGGAAAGAATTAGAGGAAAGAAAGAAAAAAATGGATAAAATAAAAAGACTTGGAGAAAAAAATAAAAAGAGTTTGAAAGATTGGCTATCGTCCTTAAAATCTAAAAAGAAACCTAAATTGAAGAGTGTGGAAAGGGATGAAATTAAATACGAAGTTATTAAACCGAAAGTTATACCTGTAAATATTACAAGTAGTAAAACTAGTAAATCCGTAGAACCTAATAAGTCTTTAGAAAAGACATCTACTTTTCAAGAAGATAAAAAAGAGGATTTAGAAGACGTAATAAATAAAATAAAGAAACTTATAGATGAAGAGGAAGTGGATAGAACATGAAGGGCACAACGGCTATTGAATGGGTTATTGCAGGCATAATATTTTTTAGCGGATTGTTTGTTTCTTATTATTTAATAACTCATACTCCTTTAGAGGTAAGGTCTTCTTATAAATTAACTCGTTACAATATCTCTTGGGATTACGTATCTTTTGGTTGCTATGAGTGGGGGTTGGCTAGAGTTGATGGATGTTATAATTCTTCCGGTTGTATTAAAATCAGTAAATGGCTTTTGGTTAAAGCAAATATTACATGTAAACTTTGTCCTTATGTTTATATTTTAAATCCTTCAGATATCGTTTATGATGTTAGTTCTGTTAATAACACTAACATAAGCATATCTTATAATTCTTATGCCTTTGAATTCTCTTATAATCAAAAAAGTTACTTAGAAAATAAAACTTATGTAGGTAATTTGACAGAAAGTAAGTTGTTACAAAATGAGAGTTTTTTAATTAACTATACTAATGGTCTTATTATCTTACCTTCTTATGCTTCTACAATTCTTATAATTTTTTATAAGCCTGCAGATTTGATATTTAATCTAACTAACGATTATACCTCGTGGCAATCAGAAAAGAATTCAGGAGATTTTTCTAATGGAGGTGAAGTTTTAAATGAAAATGCAACATATCTTTGCATAAATTCTTCAATTAAAACTTTGTGCTTTTCTTCCTATGGTTCTTATATTCTTTATAATGAAAGTAACGACCTTTATTTGAATGTTAAGCCTCTTACAGATAAACTTTATATTACTTTTAAAATACCTTCCTGTTTAAAAGATATTGCTCTAAGATATGGAGTGATTAAAGAGGAGATATTATGAAGAAGGGTGCTTTACATATGATAGAGGCTATACTTTCCGCTATCATACTTTTATCTATTGCTATTTATATTTCTACGTATTCTTCTGTTTTTACGTCTTATGCTCCTAAAAATATATGCTTAAATAGCCAGGGTAACATTTTTATAGAAAGGTATGAACTTAAAAATACAGGTTGGATAAATAAAACGTTAGATTATGTGAAAGAATGCTGGATGTTGTATGATGGTAAGGCTATTAGAATTTATAACTCAACCTCCTTTTCTCAGGATTTTATCCTAACCTCTTTAAATGCAACAGTGATTTCATTTACAAACAACTTTAGTTTATATTATAATTGTTTAGGCACATGTATTGTTTTTTTAGAATGTTATCGTATTCAAGAAGGAGAAGGATCATTGAATTTTATTAATCAGAGTTTTGGGGTGAGTAGTTATGAAAATTAAGGGTCAATATATGCTGCTTTTTAGTATGGTGTCTGCCATTCTTATTCTTGGCTATTTTTCTTACAACTCTTATTTTACTCACATACCAGGTAGAGATTGCATTAATGAAAGTTTGTATGGCTTAGCATCCCATAATGTTTATGCCAATTGCTCTACTTTACGATTTTTGTTTGCTAACAAGTTAAATGATTTTGGTTTCATATATTGTGAGAAATATAATTTTACTTATTTATTATGCACTTTTCAAAATTGCTCTATTCTTTTATATGATGCATCTGTGAATACAATACATCTTTCGGTTTTAACAGATTATAAGCAATATTATGTTCCTTGGAATGAAACTTGTTCCTTGTCTGTTAATTATTCATCCTTTGCTAAAATCAAAAACTATTCATGTGATGAACCGTTTTTTATTTATTTTTATGAAAAAGAAAAATTAAAATATGTAAGTTAAATATATATAATTTATTTCCTTATTTCCTTATAATACATTATGACATCCAAAACCTTAAGATTAAGCATAATAGCAATAACCTTAACACTAATAAGCATGGCAATATATGCTTTTGCTTTAAA
>WAPH01000036.1 GCA_015520895.1 Nanobdellati archaeon
CTAAACATACCGTTTATAGCGTTTAAAACGTATAGTGTAGCGTTAGGAGTGTTTGAATTGACTTTACTTTATATAATTGGTTGTTTGGTTTTCTTACTCACTATTTACTATATAGGTTATAGAAATGTGTTAAAGGAAGTGGAAAAAGCAAAAACTATAAAGGATTTAAAGGAATTAAAAGAATATGCTAAAGTAAGTGAAATAAGTATGCCTTTAAGTATAGGTGTAACACTTATTTGGCCTTTGATAATTATAATGGTAGTATTGTATTTATTATTTAATCAATACGAATAAGTGATGCGTGAATGGAAAAAACAACACTGATAAGGTTAGTATTATTTGCTTTAGGTTTGTACTGGTTGTTTAAAGGGTTAGCAATAACTAACGAATGTAGTATGTATAAATGTATAATACTTCCTAAATGTACTTATGCTCCTTTTTATATGTTAGGAGGGATTATATTTTTGATAATGTCATGGGTTGTAAAAGGTGATGCGTGAATGTATTGTAGAAAATGTGGAAAGTGGATAAGAGAGAGTAATGGAGATGATTTATGCGATAAATGTTGGTTTATAGAACTATTAGGTGGATAGGAAAAAAGGTGATGTATAAATGAGAGATGAAAAATTATGTATCTGGAAGTATATGTCGTTGCAGGAAGACAGCACCACATTTAAAGACGTTGATAGAAGTAGTAATCATGAATTAATAAGATGTAAATATGAGTGTTACGGTTATGGTCAATATCAAGAGAAAGGATTAATATTAGATTGTGATTATTATAAACCTTTACATAAAATTATGATTAAGTATGGTGAGAGGTAAAATGATGGCAAAACAGATAAAAGCTTTACAAGAAAGGCTTAAAGAAGTTTATAAAGAAAATGTTGAGCTTAAAAAGGAGAACTTAAGGCTTAAAAAAATACTTGCTGATTACACCGCGAAAATAAATAAAATGGAAAGAATATTGCTGAAATATAGACAGCAAAAGAAACTTAAGGTGAAATAATGGATGTCAGCGAAATGATTGTTAACGCTGCAATTGAAATGACTATAAAACAAGCTTTTCCTTCATTACTTTGGCGTGTTAAGCTATTTTCTACTTTGGTTTTTATCAGCTCTTTATTATTAGTCATCTCGTATAAATTAAGATTCAAAAAAGATTGGTGGAATAAATACACAGAAGAAATATTATTTTTCAATTTTATTGCTGCTTGTTGGTTGTTTGGTGTGTTTGTATTAGGTGTGTAAGTATGAAACATGCAAAATTGATCCTTAAGTTCAAAAGGAAAGCTGTATTCGACTTAACAGCATTTATGATTGTTTGGCAGTTCAAGGAAGTATTAAATAAGGAATTGGAAGGCAACGAGAAAGAGATAAAGAAAAAGTTAAATAGGATTGGAAAATTGAAGCAGTCGTTGACTGATTTGGTTAATGTTATAGAGAATTATATGGGCGACGCCATTAGAGAAGGTAGAGTTAATGTTTTCTTTGATCAGGACGGCGATAGAACTATTACTTTTGAGATGGAAGGTACGGAGGAAGAAATCGAGAAATGGACACAAATTAAAAGGAACCAGAAATTAGCTTTAAAGACTTATTTAAAACCTGTGATGAAAGTTGAGGTGAAAGAATGAAAGAGAAGATTAAACGCTTGATAGGAAGAATATTGACAACGGTTAAATATCTGATAGATTTGTATGTGAGGGTATTATTGGTTGCGATTGCATTACATTATGCGATAGTCCAACTTAAGGTTGAAGTTAACCCTTTAGCTTTAATAATACTTTTAGTATGGATATTTACTCCCTGGATGGAGTATTGGATGAAGAAGGAATATCGGAGGTGACGCGCGAATGGTAAAAGAAGATATAGGAAAGGAAAAAATAAAGGAAATTATTAAGAATTTGGAATGGAAAAAGATAAAAAAGATTGTTGTTGATGATTATAATGCTTTTTTAGGTGAAAAATATATAAGCTGGGAAGAAGAGACATACGAGATAACTTCCTTTCAGGGTGATCTTGATTCACATGCTGGTTTGCAATTTATTTTAGATGACGGTACAATTATTAATGCTTGGGCGTCAGAATGGGGAGGTTTTAAGATTATCAAAAGAAAGGTGAGAAGTAATGTCCTTTAACACTTTAACCCCTATGAAAGACGCTCAGGACTACCTTATGTGGAAGGATGCTTTAAAGTTTGTGAAGGTAGCGGAGAATCTGAGGGATAAGGCATTATTACGGCTTTTAGTTGCTACAGGAAGGAGAGTATCTGAGATATTGAACCTTAAAGTTTCTGATATAGACTTTAAGAAGAAAAACATTACTTGGTTAATTCTTAAAAAGAAGAAACCGCATAGAGCCACAATTCCTGTCGATGAGGTCACTCTTCTTATCCTTACTCAATATATCGAAAAGTACAAGATAATGAGGGATGATTATTTGTTTAAAGGGTATAAGACGGATAAACCACTCACTAAAAGAAGGGTGCATCAGATTGTTAGGTATTACGCCGAGAAATATGAGATATTAGCACAGAACGGTAAATATCCTCATCCACACACTTTTAGGCACACTTTTGCATCATACTTGGCCGAGAAGTCGCAGAATATTCAAGACATACATATTCTTAAGCAGTACTTGCAGCACAGCAATATCGATATGACGCTGTATTATATTCAGGTCTCAAGTAAGCAGTACAGGGCTTTGCTTGAGAGAGGGGTGTTAGATGTCGAGTAGTAAAGAAATAGTTAGGCTTAGGACTGCGAATGTATATGAGATATTCGAAAGGATAATTTATGAATTGTATAAATACGAGAAGATTACATTTAAAGAATACTATTATATTGTTGGCTCACGGTTTCATTTGAAGAAAGCAACGGCAAGGAGAATACTTTTATTGCTTAATGATTTTGGAATCGTGGGTTTTGGAAAGAAGTATATTTATATTGAGGGCTTCTATTTAAATGACGAGAAATAAGTTATTGTATAAAAGGAGATGATAAAATGACAGAAATGAGCGATACAGAAAAAGCAGTTTTAGAAAAGTTTAGAGAACATGTTAGGAGTGCTAACATGAAAAGGAATTTTATAAAACAAGAAGTTAAAAGTATTTTCTATTTTCTTTTTTACTTTTAAGATTTCCATAAATTATAGTAAGTGGAAATCTTGTTTATGCAGCCGAAAGGGGGTAATATAAAGAAAATCGCTATCATCCTACAATGATATTTTATGACACTGTTATATTACACTGTTATAATTGCTCTCCTGATATGTGTCACGTGTCACATATACTATCTCATATTTAAATATGAAGTTCACATTATTACATTTAAGGAGGTGATAATCGTGTCTTTAATTGCTGCCATAATCGGTGTGGTTACCGCAGTTATAGGATTTGTTATCGTAGACCAAGTAATTAGTTCTCAAACATGGAACAGCACTTTGTCCAGCACCATAGCATCTTATGTCGTGCCAATAGGCTTGCTCGGTGTGCTTGGTGCAGCCGCATACCTTGCATCAAGATAGAGGGTAACCCCCTCTTTTCTTTTATTTTATAAAAGGTGGTAAATTATGGATATAACAGTGTTATATTTTTTAACGATGTTGGCTTTATCAGTTCTATTTATATCTTATAGATTTAGAGCTCCTTATTTATCAGTATTAGCAGGTATAATTCTCGTTTTTTTAGGCATTTTCTTATCAGTTGATGGAAATATAACAAAAACTTTTTGTGAATTTAACGTGAATTCATCTGCAATAGAATGTGTTAACACTGTACTACCTACTTTCTCTTTTTGGAATGAAGTTGTAGTTGCTATAGGTGGAATACTTATGTTTTTAGGAGTGGGAGTTATATTAGATAATTATATTAAAGTTGGTGAAAGAGATATGTCTTAGGTGGTAAATTATGAGCGAAGACGAAAGCTATGATCCTGAAAAGCAAATAAACTTGTCAGAGGAAGCTCTTGAGAGGTTAAGAGAGATCACTAAAACGGAGCTGTTTAGAGATATTATGCGACCCGATTTAAGGCGTAATGTTAAAATGCAGTTAGTTGATGAGAAAGGTAATGTTCTCGATGAGACGCCTTTATTCACTAAGGAACTTAAGGTTTCTTACCTTAACGACTTCCAGCTTATGTATGTTGTTGAGCTTACCGACTTAGCTTATCTTCTATATAGATATGGAGCGATAAAGACAGCTAAATCCATATTAGCTTATAGAGATACCCTGTTGAGTGCAGCTCCATCAAGAAATGCTAAGCTATTAACATTAATGAACACAGAGATTAATATTCAGAAATTAGAGACAGCAGAGAAAAAATATAGAAAATGGCTTTCAAGAGGTGAACAAGAATATGGCTACTAATCCGTGGATTGTTGTAGGCGTAATATATGGGTTGCTGTTGAGTTTAGCAGGATTGTATTATTTATATAAAGATAAGATACAGCCTTGGATTAAGAGCAAGAAAGGGTATATTAGAGTATATAAGCTTATGCCTAACGGCAGGATAAGGAAGTTTTATGCTAAACCCGAGTTCGTGGAAGACGAAGGATACGTTATTAAGGATACGGGAAACACATTTATAGATTTACCCTCTCATACTTTTTATGAAGGAAACATTAAATGCGTTCTTTATGATGAGGAGGGTAATCAGGTAAGCATTAAAGAGATGAACAAAATTATGCCTCCTTTAGCTCCAGAGATGTTAGATGCGATAACTGAAAGAGTGTGGAACACAGCGAAGATAGCAGCATTTAAGAAAGCTGACAGATTAGAAATGTTATTGTGGGCGGTTATCATAGCAGCAGGAATAGCTATGATTGCATCAGCTGTTACAGCGTTTAAAGTATCGGATGTTTATAATCAGATTCTCTTAATCAAGTCTCAGATTGGAAGTATTAAAGCTATTACTCAAGCGGCATCACAAATGACTCCTGCTTAGACAGGTGGTAGCAATGGTAAATAAAAAGAAAAGAAAAAAGAAAAAAACATATATAGGAGAGTATAAGCTTGTATTAAAGGACAACAGCATCAATTTAAGAATATTCGAGGCAGTAGATAACGATTTAAGCAGGCTGGAAAGGAAGCTGAAGGAGTATTTAAGATTAAAGTTTAAGTGATGTCTATGAGAATCTCTGCAAAACAAACAGCAAAGAGTGCTAAAGAGTATCAGTTTTACAGCGAGTTTAATCCAACGGCTTTCGAATTGGCGAGAGTCAACGAAATTGTAAATAAGATATTGTATTATCAGGAACTATGCTTTAACATAGCTAATGTAAATGCGAAGCATCTTCTTAATTGGTTGGCAGCTCTAAGGAGCTTGTATTCTATCATTAAACCATTATTAGTTGATAGTATAAAAGTGGAGAAGGACAAAACATTTAAAGAGGTCAAGATGAGAATATTAGATACGACGACTTATGAGAGTATTAATAAAATAAACTCTCTTGTTGATTATATGATTAATTTAACTGATGATTTGTTCTATTTAAGACAAGTAGTAGGATTAGGATTATACGCATCTGAGGAAAAAGAATTAGCTGAGAAAGACTTAAGGGAGCGGTTGTTATGATTCTTAAAAAAGTTAAACCAATAAGGCTAAAATTAGATGATTTAAAATATGCCTGGGATGTAAGAGTAAACATAAATAAAGATGCTCATATAGCTTTATCTGGTGATGAAGGGGAAGGTAAAAGTACTTTAGCTTTACAGATTTTAAGGGCTTATAAAGTAGATAAAAATTTGTGGGTTAATGTTGTTTATACGGATAATCCTGATGAGTTCTTCGATAAATACGAGCAATTGGAAGAGAAGCAGCCGATGGTTTTAGATGAAGCTCTTGGATTGATAAATAGAATGAAATGGTATGATCAAAGCGTTCAGGAATTGGTTCAGAAATTTAGGGAAGGAGTAAGAAAGGAGAAGAATCCTATCTTTATCTATAATGTGCAGTTGTTTAGGGATTTACACAATTATTGGAGAAACCACAGAATAAGGTATTGGATTGAGTTAATGCCAAGAGAATGGTTTAAAGGGAATGTCAATTGGGGGTTCGTGCTTAAGAGGCAAAGAGTTCCATTTATCACTGGAAAACGTGATGCCTGGCTTTTAGATGAGGTCGAGAAAGAATGGATTAAGAAGATGCAGAAAGGTGAGATTCTTGGTAAAGATTATATGAACATGTTAAGAGCGCATCCTTTCTATGTAGGAGAGTTTAAGTTTAAAGAAGTACCGCCAACATTGTATAAGCGTTATCTTAAAAGGAGAGAGGAAGCAATTGAGGAGTATAAGAAAAAGGTTGTGGATAAAAATATAACGGAGACAAAGAAGCAGTTAGAGTTAGCGATAAAGCTTGGTAAGCTGTTGCATCTACTTAATAAAGGTGTGATGAAGGAGAAATATTCTATAACGGAGTTGGCACAGATGCTTAAGATTAATCCTCAAACTGCCAGCAAGTACATAAAGTATTATTACGCCTATTCTGAGATTGAGGATATGTAGCTCATATTTAAAAGTGAAAAACCATAAATTAATTATGCCTGCAGATGTTAGTACGGAGCAGTTAGTAGAGAAGGTTCAGGGAGTTTCTGTTTATACTCGTCAGGAAAGGGAAGAATGGATTAATAAGATAAGAGCAGGAGACAAGCAAGCAATAGAAGCTGCTAAAAAATTAATGCGTGGCAAGTCTCCTTCTGAAAAGGAAATAGGTATCACCGATTATGATGTTTACGGTAGAGTTATTAGCAGACCGAGCAAAGTTACGATTACAAAACCTAAGGTGGAAAAAGGAGCAGTTAGGAAAGAGGAATACGAGCAACCAAAAGCAGTTATTGAGAAGAAAGGACCACAGGAATTAAGGGACCTGCAGGAACTGCAACGTGAGGCTCACAGACTTACTGAAAAGCGAAGGCAGGAGATTCTTAAACAAATATCTGAGTATGAAAAGAATGTTTCCGAAGCAAGAAAATTTCTACAACTATATGATAATCCTGAGACCATTAATAGAATCAAGCAGTTATCGGTTTTAACACGTAAAGAACGTGAGGACTTCATTAAAGCAATAGAGGAAGCGAGGGCGTTTGTTAAAGGTTATGAAAAGAATAAAGCTGAGTTGGAGCGATATAAGAATCCTGAATCACGAATGTATAAGCAATATGAGAAGTTTCTTTATGCTAAGATGTTGCAGAATTATGAGGCTGCTAAAGAGGTTCAAAAGAAGAAAGAGATTGAGAATATTCTTAAAGGTGGTGGGTTAAAAGCGTTTAGCTTAATATGGAGTTCTGGCGTGTATAGTAAAAGCGATCCGTTTAACCTTAAATCACTCTATTATATTGGAGCGAGTAAACTCGGTAAAATGAAACGAGAAGAAGCGTTTAATAAAATTGTTGAACTAAAATATTCTACTATTAAAGAAACAAAGAAAGCACAACAAGAAGGTATATTAGGGCATGCTAAACAATTCGCTACAGCACCTTTAATGCAACAAGCATATGTTTTAATAGGGTCTTATGCTTTGGGTGCAGGTTCAAGAATATTAGCAGAGGCAGCTCCTAAGGTTGTGCCTAAAGCTCACAGGATTCTTACAGGAGGATTATTAACCTTTGCAGGAATAGACATAGGTAAAGAAATATATAAAAAGGATTATCCATCTGCATTTGCTAAAGCAGGTGAGTTTGTTCTTGCCACTCCTTTGGCAGTTGCAGGATTTAAAGCTGGTTTTGGAACGGCTCCCATAAAACCTTCGAGTGTTAAAGTAGAAGGAAAGATTAGTAGCGTAACTACGAAACAACCTGAAGCTAATGTTTACGATATAACAGGTACTGTCAGAACCAAATATAAGATAACATACGGAAAGATAGAAGGTCAGCAAATTACAAAAGAAGGCACTATTAAAAATGTCTTTTATTCTGAAGCAAAACCCTCGTATAAGAATGTTGTTGATATTAAGACCTATTATACAAGAACTGGACTTCCTGAGGACATACAATACACGCATAGTACTAAAACAATACTTGGTGAAAGATTCGGTAAATCTACAAGATATAATCCAACAGAATATATTGTTGGAGAGGAGAAATTTAGAGGTTTAAAAGCAGTAGGAGACTACAAATATCATAAAGACTTCGGAACCTTAGAAATCTACAAGGTGTCTCCCAAATCTGGTTTATCTTACGGATATAGAAAGAGTGACATAAGTAATGTTATATATTCAACAGAGAAGGAAGGCAAGATATTAAGCGAAGGTTTTGTCAGGCTTAAAGAAGGTAAAGAAGTTAAGGGTTCGTTTAGGATCATAGATACCTTCTTTAAAGAACCTCCTAAAACCGAAGGTATGAAATCCATAGTTAAATCTCATCAGAGGATTAAGTTTAATTTAATAGAGACTCTTAAGTCCATATACGGTAAGACCGATAAACCCGAAATTAAATTACCAAAACCCTCAGAGCCAAAAACCAAAGCTCCAACCACTACAACAAAGGAAGAGGTTCCAGCACGTTTAGATATTAAGGAATTTGCAAGTATCACTAAAGCACAAAAAGAAGCTATAGCAGATATAGAATACCAGTATGTAATGTCTAATATAGTTCCTGGACAGCAACCTAAAGCTCCATTTATGGGAGTTATTACAACACCTGAGAGAAAAACACCAAGTCTTAAAAGAACAGAAGATATGAAAAGACCGACAGAAATTGATAAATCAATATCTGAATTGAGAGATAAAAGCAAATTCGATATTTCAAAAGGACTGAAATTTGCCAGCATATACAAATCTGCATTAAAGAGATCATCTGAAACCAGAGAGAAAGAAAAGGAAAAAGTAACTCCAATTCCTGAAGTTGCTCTATCACCACCAATACCTGTTAGGATTGTTAGACCTAAGGACATAGTAACGCCTAAGATTAGGCCAAAAGAGAGAGTGAATGTTAGAGAGGAGGAAGTTTTAGAGCCTAAACCTCCAAGATTTGCTCCAAGAATTCCAGTTCCCGATAGGTTTAGGGTTGGTGTTCCGTTCTTCGATTTGGGATTGAAGATAGACATATCTGAGAAAAAACCAGCAAAAGCTAAACCTATTGGATTCGAAATATTCGGCAAAGCAGGCAATAAGTTCATTAAGGTTAAAGATATATTTGCAACCGAGAAAGAAGCGAAGAAATATGCTAAGATGAGAGGAATAAAGCTAATTGATGTTAAACCTATTAGAATGAAACCAACTATAAAATTAATAGATAAACCTAAGAAGCCAAAAGCCAAAGGATTATTGGGTGATTTATTTGGCAAGAAGAAGAAAAAGAAGGGCAAGAAGAAAAAGAAGTTTATTTTCAGGATTTAAGAGGAAAATTAAGAGAAAATTCGTAAGAAGAAGTAAAGGACAAGCATTATTTTTTTGGGCTTCGGTGGTATTTGCTATAATTGTTTTAGCATTTGCAAGCCCGTTCATGAAAAGTGTAAGTGAGTATATTGTTGGTAGTTTCTCAGACCCTGTTGTTAAAGTCATAATCTACCTCATCGTTCCTTCATTCATATTATTGTACTTTTACTTCGTGTTTTTAGAAAGGTGATGCCGATGGGAAAGAAAATAAAGGAGATGCATTTTAAAAGCAAGGAAGCATACAGGAAATGGTTAGCTTACGGTCATATTCACAAAGTATTTGAGGAAACTCCAGGACATGTTAAAGTTTATATTCGAGGTAAGAAGCACAAGGTTAAGCACGTGAGAAATAAAAGAAGAGCTGCATCACGAACCAAATAACTTAAAGTGATATAATGCAATTATGTTACTTTTGCAACACTCAATTGGAAGTGAAGAATGAGAAGAAGCTTTATTGTCCTCATTGCGATGTTTATTGGATCGTATAAATGGTGAGTGAAAATGAAAAAAATACTATATATTGTGTTTTTGATGGCCATACTAACCACAATATATAGTGGTGTATCTTATGCCTTATCAGGTTGGCAATATTACAGAGACATTACAATAGACAATACAGGAAATAGTAACACTTTAACAGATTACCAAGTTCTGGTAACAGTTGATACTGCAACGATAATTAGTGAAGGAAAAATAAATAACGATTGTTCGGATATTAGGTTTACAGAAAGTGATGGAACAACGGAGCTATCATATTGGATAGAGGATGGAACGTGTAATACCGCAACCACAAAGATATGGGTTAAAGTTCCTTCTATTCC
>WAPH01000037.1 GCA_015520895.1 Nanobdellati archaeon
TTTAAAATCTTTTTTATTGCTTATATTTTTTGCTTTACTGATTTCTGGGATATTAGAGGTGTTAAAAGTATTTTTTTTAGAAAAAGAAATCTTTTCGTTGGTAGATATATTTAGTCGAATACTAACTTTAAAAATAATATATCCAAAAAAAAGTATCATTAATAAATATAAGATAAGGAAATACATATTTTCTCTTGTACCCATATTTATATATACCTTTTATTATATTAATATTATTATGTTGTTTAACGTTTTTATAAAGTCTTTAAAAATAAGTATCAGAGAATGGAAATATTTTCTTTTATTGAGTTCTGGAATTTTTATAAATTTTCAAGTATTTTACTTAAAAGAGCATTTTCAATCTACTTACAAAATATTGGCTTACGCTCTAGCTTTTATATACACTTTATTTATGATAGTTTCATCTTTTTCTTTATGGGGTCGAGTAACTCGCTATACATACAACCTTCCTTTATATAGTATTCTTGAGAACATTAAACATAGTCTATATTCTGCGCTTATATTTATTGCTTATGTTACAATTTTAGGAACTACGATGCATTTCGTTCTTACAATTATAGAAAGTATTATTTTAAAATCTTTTTTATTGCTTATATTTTTTGCTTTACTGATTTCTGGGATATTAGAGGTGTTAAAAGTATTTTTTTTAGAAAAAGAAATCTTTTCGTTGGTAGATATATTTAGTCGAATACTAACTTTAAGATTTTGGACTTCTTATTTTTTACTAGTAATTTTTATAACTTTTTCATATTACACGGCAGATATTATTTTAAGTTATTTAAATAATTTGTTTAATCAATCTTCATGGTTTAAGTTGATTTCTTCTATAATTAGAAGTCTAGTTTCAGGATATACTCTTATAACTTCTATTGTTTTCTTCATTACTGTTTTTGACCTTCAAAAAGATAGCGAACTTATCATTTCCGATGATCTTGTTTAACGTTACGATTATAGGTGTTTCTTTACCACCATGTACGCATTCTTTGTTTTCCAGGTCTCTTATGTTTAATACCTTTGCTTTTTCAAACTCTAATCTGTTATTAGGTAATAGAATTTCTATTTCATCTCCTTCACATATTTTGTTTTTAGGGATTACTAAGTAAGAATTATCGCTTATCTTTTCAATTACTTTACCGACATATTGATATGTTTGCAAGGAAGTACTATAGTTTATTGTTTGTAATTCAGATGGTTTTACTTTATCTAAGTATGATTCGAAAAATCCGCGATTAGATGTTGCTTTTAAGACGTTCATTACTTTTTCATAATCGATTTCATTTCCTTTTTTAAGTTGGTTAAGAGCATATGCGTATGCTTTGGTTACTGCTGATACATAGAATTCGGATTTATTTCTTCCTTCTATTTTAAAGGATGTTATACCTGCATTAACTAATTCCTTTAATCTTTTTATTAAACATAGGTCTTTAGAACTTAAAAGATAACTACCTTTATCATCTTCTTCTATGATAATTTCGTTGTCAGGGTCCTTTTCTTCTATAAGTTTAATCTTATACTTCCACCTGCATGGCTGAGCACATACTCCTTGAAAGGGATTACGTTGAGCAAAATATGCTGATAAGAAACATCTTCCAGAGTAAGCCATACATACACTGCCATGAATAAAAAACTCTAATTCCATTTTAGGTACTCTTTTATGAATCTCTTTTATTTCTTCTATGCTTAATTCTCGAGCTAATATTACTCTTGATATTCCCTGTTTATGCCAAAACCTAACTGCACGTGCATTTGTTGTATTAGCTTGAACCGATAAATGTAAAGTTGCATTAGGAAATTCCTCTTTAAAAATATCTAAAACACCAGGATCGCTAATTATATAAGCGTCAGGTTTGTATTTATCTATTTGCTTTATTGTTTCTATAAATGGCTTTTCATTAAAATAACGTGGAAAAAAATTGACAGTAATATAAACTTTTTTTCCTAACTTATGTGCATATTTTATTCCCTTTCCTAAACTTTCAAGAGTGAATTTATTCTCTTTTACTCGTAAAGAATAAGAAGGTAACCCTGCATAAACTGAATCCGCTCCGTAAGCAAAAGCATATTTTAACTTATCTAAATCTCCTGCAGGTGCTAAAAGTTCTAAAGACTGCATAAAACAATTATAAAGAAAAAACAAAATTTAAAAAAGATCATTCTTTTATTTCTTCTATTAACTTCTCATCTTCTGCCATAAGTTGCTGCATAAGTTCCGCTTTCTTCTTTCTTCCTCTTTTACTTTCTTCTTGTTCACTTTCTATTATTCTTTCAATTTCTTGTTCGATTCCTAATTTTTCGATAAGATCTTTATATCTATTTCTTATTGTGACTTCTGTGACTCCTACAACATCTGCAATGTCTCTTTGGGTTCTTCGTTCTCCTTCGAGTACTGCTGCAATGTATAAAGCTGCAGCAGCTATACCTGTAGGACCTTTACCTGATGTTAATTCTTCATCTGAAGTTTGTTTTAATATCTCTCTCGCCCTTGCTTGTACGGTACCAGATAAACCTAAAAGTGATGCAAATCTAGGAACATATTCTTCTGCTTTAGCAGGTAATATTCTTATACCCATCTCTCTCGCTATATATCTATATGCTCTTCCAATTTCTCTTTTTTCAATACCTGACGCTGCAGCCATCTCTGTTAATGTTCTAGGTGTTCCTTCTTCTCTTGCAACTGCGTAAATTAGTGCAGTAATTATAGTTTCCATGCTCCTTCCTCTTACTAAACCCATATCTATAGCTTTTTCATATAGTCGTGCTACTTTTTCATGAACGGATTTAGGTAATCCTAAATAACTTATTTGTCTAGATAATTCTGATAAAGTATAAGATAGATTTCTATCTTTGGATTTTGTTAATCTTTTATTCCATTTTCTTAACCTATAGTATTGAGCTCTTTTCTTAGAAGATACTTTATAAAGTTCGCTTACACCCCTTCCTATTTCAGTAGTTAAGCCTCTATCATGTTTAGTAAAGGTTATTGGTGCTCCGGTCCTCATTTTCTTTTCTTGTTGAGATGTATCAAAAGCTCGCCATTCTGCAGATGTATCAATGATATCTGTTTCTACAACAGCACCACAGGTTTTACATATTACTTCTCCATGGGTTTCATCTCTGAAGAACTCTTCGCCCCCACAAGCAGGGCATTTTAATTTTTTATTTTTTTCCAAGAACACCACCTCAACAGAAAGTTTTTTAAAACTTACTTTTATCTTTAATAGAAAAATTTAAAAAACTTTCTCATAAAATATATATAATTGACCATTCGTAAGTGGTTATAACTATGATGTTAAAACAAGACGTTTTAGTTAATATAAAAAGAATATACGATGAAGCTCGTCGAAATTCTTTAGTTTCGTTTGAAAAGCGTTACAGCCATAACTCTCCTCTTTATCGTATATATTTAGATTGGATAAGAGAATGGAGTAAAAAGGAACAATCACTAGAGTATTATTGTATAAAAGTACAGCCCATAATAATAGATACACTTGCTACTATAGAATTAATAAAAGATCTTGTAGGTGTTGAGTATAAAGGAGAATTGATTGATGTAGGGTGTGGTTGTGGATTATTTACTTTGGAATTAGCTCAGCGATTACCTTATGCTCAAATTATAGGTATGGATAAAGAAGATTATTCTTCCTTCTTTGAAGAATTAAAGAAACATGAATCTTATTGGGTAAGAAATTTAAAAAACGCTAAATACGTTGTAAAGAGTGTAGAAGAATATTTTAACAATATCGAGAATGAGATAGAACAAAAAGAAAGAATATTATGTTTGTTCAATATGCCTTACGGGGTTACATCTTATTTATTAAATAAATTACCTCATACTAGGGCTTATCATGCTGTTATGGGTAATTTTGATATATTTAGTTTCTCTAAAGTACCTTTTTTAACAGCGTCAAGAAAAGATATAGATGTGATCTTTTTAGAAATACCAGATGTTATCACAGAAGTGTTGGTTATAGCCTATAAACGTTAGTGAATTATTTTTTATTCTAAATCTTTTCGAACAAACCGAAAACTTTTTAAATAAAACTTAATTAATTATAAAATTAGAGGTGAAAAAATGGTAGAGAAAAAAGATGGTTATGTGATATTGGAGGTTGCTGAGGCTTATAAGAATGATGTTGGTAGAGGTATAGCGAGATTAGATACTAATACTATGAAAGAACTTAATTTAAATCCAGGAGATATTGTTCTTATTGAAGGACAGAGTAAAGCAGCAGCTATCGTATGGAGGGCAAGACCAGAAGATGAAGGTTTAGGTGTTATTAGAATAGATGGTATTACTCGTGGTAATGCTGGAACTTCGTTAGGAGAGAAGGTAAAAGTTAGGAAGATTGATGCACAAGTTGCTCAAAGCATAACTATAGCTCCAACAGAGGAGATAAGGTTTGCTGTTGATCCTGAGATGTTCTTTAAAGAGAGAATGTATGGTAAAGCATATTTGAAGGGTAATAAACTTGTTGTGAATGTTCTTGGTACACCTTTCTACTTCATTGTTACTGCTACTCAACCAAAGGGTGTAGTTATTGTTGGTAATGAAACTCGTATAAATGTAAGTGAGAGAGTTGTAAGCGAAGAAGCGCATAAGATACCTTCTGTCACCTATGAGGATATTGGTGGGTTGCAAGAGGAAATTATGAAAATTCGTGAGATGGTTGAGTTGCCCTTGAAGCATCCTGAAATATTTGAAACCTTGAATATAACTCCACCTAAAGGAGTATTGCTTTACGGACCGCCAGGTACGGGTAAGACCTTGCTTGCTAAGGCAGTGGCGAATGAAGCAGAGGCTAACTTCTACAGTATCAATGGACCAGAAATAATGAACAAATATTACGGTGAGAGTGAAAAGGCATTACGTGATATATTTGAGGAGGCCGAGAAGAATTCTCCGAGTATCATCTTCATAGACGAGATTGACGCTATTGCACCTAAAAGAGAAGAAGCTCATGGAGATGTTGAGAGAAGAATAGTGGCACAACTCTTAACTTTAATGGATGGTTTGAAAGGTAGGGGGCAAGTCATTGTCATAGGAGCAACTAACAGACCTGATGATATAGATCCTGCTTTAAGGAGACCAGGAAGGTTTGATAGAGAGATTGAGATTGGCGTACCTGATAGGAATGCGAGGAAGGAAATTTTACAGATAAAAACAAGAGGTATGCCATTATCAGAAGATGTTGATCTCGATAAATTAGCAGATCTAACTCATGGTTATACTGGTGCTGATATTGAGGCTTTGGTTAAAGAGGCTGCATTAAGAGCTGTTAGACGTATAGTGCCAGATGTTCAGGAGTTTGAAGGCGGTAAGTTGCCAGCAGAGATCTTGCAAAAGCTAAAGGTCAATATGCAAGATTTCATGGATGCTTATAAGATCGTGCAGCCTTCAGCTTTGAGAGAAGTATTAATACAAAAACCAAACGTGAGATGGGAAGATATTGGTGATTTGGAAGAAGCAAAGCAGCAGTTAAGAGAGGTTGTTGAATGGCCTTTAAAGTATCCACAAGATTTTGAGAAACTCGGTATTAAACCTCCTAAGGGTGTAGTTTTACATGGACCGCCAGGTACGGGTAAAACCTTGCTTGCTAAGGCAGTGGCGAATGAGGCAGAGGCCAATTTTATAGCAGTAAAGGGACCTGAACTAATAAGTAAGTGGGTAGGAGAAAGTGAGAAGCACATTCGTGAGGTTTTCAGGAAGGCAAGACAAGCAGCCCCAACTATAATATTCTTTGATGAGATAGATTCTATAGCATCAGCAAGAGGAACTGGTTTAGATTCAGGCGTGACAGAAAGAATGGTTAATCAGTTGCTTACTGAGTTAGATGGTATAGAGGAGTTAGAGAAAGTTATTGTTATTGCTGCGACTAACAGAATAGATTTAATAGATCCTGCTTTGTTAAGACCTGGAAGATTTGATAGAATCATAGAAATAAAGATGCCTGATGAGAAGGCAAGATTGGAGATATTTAAAGTGCATACAAGGAAGATGCCTTTGGCTAAAGATGTGAAATTAGAGGAATTGGCTAAAGAAACAGAAGGATTCACAGGAGCGGACATAGAAGCTGTGTGTAGAGAGGCAGCAATGAATGCTTTAAGAGAAGCAAGAGCTAAAGGTAAAGAGGTTAAGGAGGTTAAGAAGAAGCACTTTGAAGAAGCGATTAAGAAGGTTAAGGAGAGTGTGGAGAGAAGGAAGTGAAATAGTTTGTTTTTCTTTTTTGCTACTTTATTATTTATTTAAACTTTACTAAAATCGAAAAAGATATACGACTACAATACCTACTACTATAACCAAAAAAATTATCCAAAATAGCCAACTTCTTCTTTTTACCTAAGAGATAGGATAATAGAATTCATTTAATCCTTTTGGTTGTACCTAGGTAATGGTTCTACCACAACGGACACATCTTTGTCTCCATTGGATTACGTTACTAGAGTATATATTTACATATGTCGCTCTTCCCCATTTGTGGATTCCCCATTTGCATAAAAAATGTTTTGTCCTTTCTGACATAAAATAAAATATACACTTTGGAAAAATATATGTTTTTATTCTTATTTTTGTTTATTTTTCCGCTTTATATATGAGAATAAATGAAAATCAGATAAAAGATTTACAATGCCCTTTCCTAATAAATATGTTACTACACCTATAATTATGTACAAAATAATGAGAATAGAATAAAGTAAAAAGTACGGAACGTGGAAATATAATAACTTTATTACTCCATAAATGATTAATAATATTATAGCAAGATACCAAAAAATGATACTATAAAGAATAGTTAGTGTGTAAAAGTCATCTGAAATTTCATGAAGAATATTACGATGTTTTGTATTTTTTTACTACTTGAATAGGGGGACATATGCAAGACTTATGAACACAAGATATAGTAAAGAAAATAAAAATATAAATAATACAAAAGAGGGATCTGTTAATACATCAATTATAGAACTTACAATATGTAATGTAGTTATCTTTGGTGTTACAATATTTGTTAATGATTTATCTGAAATGTATCTAATTATTTCCCTCGAATTATACATTATTGCTACAAGTAAAGTCAATATTATTAATCTTATTTCATCATCTCTATTGCTATTACGGGACCCAGTTGTTACTTTTTTAACAACGATATAATCACCCTAAGATATAATATTATATCATAATAATTCTATAAATCATATAATTCTATAATTAAGAACATTTATAAATATTAGTTTTTTAACTTTGCCCAAAAACCCTAAATCATTACATACTCTCACATTTATCCTATGTTATCACCACAAATAAGAAACATTTAAAAATTAAAATCAATCTACTAACCACTAAATATAAACTCAGAAACAAAATACAACTTGAATGCATATTCCTGCCATACATATTTCTTAGCTTTAATACCATCACTAAAGGTTCTTTTCATTATTGAAAAGAACCTTTCTATATACTATCTTTTCTTATAAAGATCGTTCATCTCTTCCTTGTTATTCATCCATCTATAAGGCATATAACCTTTCAACTTATGATATGGTTTTTTCAACTTATTTGGTTTAATGACAGGATTAACAT
>WAPH01000038.1 GCA_015520895.1 Nanobdellati archaeon
GTATGAGGATATTTTTGTTGTGTTAATGAATTCCTCATTTATTATGTATGTTTTATCTTGGGGGAAGGATATCTTTTCTAAAGATATCCTTGCTTTGGCACATTGGGTTAAGGAATAACCATGATAATTATTTCCTTGAGAAGATGTTTGCGATGCTTGTTTGCTCATGTTGAGGGTGTAGTCTTTTAGCCATATGTATGCTAAGGATGCTATGGCTATTGTGAATACAACTAATAGAACTGATCCTATTGTTGCTGAGATAGCTTTTTTAAGATTTGGTTTGTTTTTAATTTCTTTGGTTAAAGAGAATAATTTCTCTGCCATAGAGAAATTAGGGCAGAGAAATTATTTATAGTTAACTGTTAATTTGATTAGAATGAATAAAATTTTTCACCGGCAAAAACAAATTTCTCATTTCCTTTACCTTTTCCTTTTCAATCCACTCCCATCTTTCGCATTTTTTGGGTTCTATGTTTTTTAACTCTCCTGAAACCTTCTTGGCTTTAACAAAAACCGTTACATAATGCTTATCGATCTCTTTAAAATAATCGTTTGTTATACCAACAACCTCAAGATCATCTACATCTAAGTTCGTCTCCTCTTTAACCTCGCGCTTAGCACACTCCTCGAAACTTTCTCCATACTCTAAATGCCCACCAGGAAACTGCCATGTGTTGTCTCCATGAGTCTTTGATTTGCGCAAACCCATCAAAACTTTGCCATCTCTCTCACCTATAACAGCAACACCAACTCTTACGTCTTGTTGCATTTTTTCACCATTCTAAATGCTGCTCTATTCTCCATCGTGGCTTCGAGAAAATAGCATCTGCTTTTATGGGACTAATATTATGTTTATAAAGATGCCATGCAGCCACGCCTATCATAGCAGCGTTATCCCCTAAATACTCATTATCAACCTTCTTATACCTTACACCTCGATCTTCAGCCATTTCCTTAAGCATATTCTGCAACCTTTGATTTAACGCCACCCCTCCAGTAAGTACAACTTGGCTTTTCTGAGTATATGATAAAGCTCTTTCAACTACCTCCATTAACATAGCAAAAGCATGTTCTTGAAACCCATAGCAAATATCCTCAACCTTCTCTTTTCCTTTTAGTTTAAGAGCATAGGTAAGCAAACCAGAATAAGAAAGATCCATACCTTTAACAGTATAAGGCATTTCTAAAAACTTATTTGCTTTCTTTGCATATTCTTCTATGTATTTACCCCCAGGAAATCCAAAGCCGAGTTCTCTTGCCAACTTATCTAAAGCATTACCCAATGCTATATCTTCTGTTTCTCCGTAAACTATAGGATAAAGGTTGTCCTTCAAAACAATGAGCTGCGTATTACCTCCCGAAACATAAATGTATAAAGCGTCATCCACATCCGCGGTATAATTTGCAATAATAAGATGAGCAAAGCTATGGTGTATAGGATACAAGGTCAAAGAATTTTTTCTTGAGATAACATAAGCAAAGGTTTTTATAACTTGTAAAGGTGCTCCTAATCCAGGACCAGCAGAATAAGCAATAACGTCTATATCTTTCATTGACATACTGCTCTTTTCCAGAGCCTTAAGCGTCAACTCTTTTATAAGGGAAGCATGGTGCTCTGCAACATCTCTTGGTAGCATACCTTCTGGTTGTTGAGTAGTATAAGAGTGCTTTAGATTTATCAATATGTTACTATTTTCTATAATTGAAACGCCTACTGTATGGGCGGTTCCCTCAAATGCTAAGATCCGCATATAAAAGTGTATTTATTAATAAAGTATTTTAAAAATTCACAAGAAAGTAACAGTATGAATATAGTTAAAATATATTTTTTGATAGCAATTATACTAATATTTGCGGGATGTGTAAGCAAATCATCTCACTTTACTTATCAAAACCATTCTTATAACTTAACTTACGAGATTCAATTAAAGAAAGTACCTTCCCGCTTTCTTAATTCATTATCCTATAAAGACATTATTATTTATGCGCATAATCATACAAATTATATTGTTTATAATCTAAATTCTACCCCTATTTCTCTTATAAACTATACATCAATTGTTCATAACAAATGCCTTGAAATCAATGTTTATTTAAAAGATAATTTCTTATCTAAAAAAGACTACATTACTTTATTAGTCGTAAAAACCAATATTAAGTGTGTAAAAATAAATGGCATTCAAAAAGAAATAATCAATCCTAAAGAATGCTATAAAGATACAGATTGTATCCACGAACCATTCCCTTGCCATCCTAATGCACAAAATTGTATTCCATATTACACAATACATACCAACATTTATGACATGATAAAAAAATGGGAAAAAGAATTAATAGCATGCACTATGGAATGTAGGCAATGTTTACAATGTAAATGCATAGAAGGTAAATGCATAAGCGAGAAAGTAGATGGATGCTGTTAAATTTATAAAATTAACTCATAAAATAATAAATGTGGTGAATGTTTATGGTAGAATGTAAAATAGTAATTAATAACCCAAAAACCGGAAAAAGTTATCAAAAAGTGATTGATGATAAAAAATTGAAAACTCTTATAGGCCTAAAAATAGGCGATGAATTTGATGCAGGTTTAATAGATTTGCCGGGATATAAATTAAAAATTACAGGTGGAAGTGATAGAGACGGATTTCCAATGAGGCCGGGAGTGCATACTACTGCACGAATTAAAATATTAGCTTCTGGAGGTGTGGGTTACAACCCTCCAGAAAAAGGTGTAAAAAGAAGGAAAAGTGTTAGAGGAGAAATAATAGACATAGATATTGCTCAGATAAATGCTATCGTTGTTAAAGAAGGAAAGCAAAAACTTGAAGAGATATTTGGTAAAAAAGAAGGAGAAGAAACAACAAAATAATAAAAATAGCATTCATTCTTCTTTTTTTCCTAGTTTTTCTTCCATTTCTGCAATCTTGAACCTCGTCTTTATAACAGTATCGGGATTTAACGAAATGCTATCAATACCCTGCTCAACCAAAAATTGAGCAAATTCTGGGAAATCAGAAGGTGCTTGACCACAAATACCTATTTTTCTTCCATTTCGCTTAGCACCTTTAATCGCCATACCTATTAGTTCTTTAACTGCTTCATTTCTCTCATCATACACATGAGAAACTAAAGCAGAATCTCTATCAACGCCTAAAGTAAGTTGGGTTAAATCGTTACTACCGATAGAAAAACCGTCAAAGTATTTGGAGAATTCATCAATTAGAATAACGTTGCTTGGAATCTCTACCATCACATAAACCTCCAAGCCATTAACACCACGTTCTAATCCGTACTCTTTCATAATCTCTAAAACTTTCCTACCTTCCTCTATTGTTCTGCAAAAAGGAATCATAACCTTAACATTAACCAATCCCATCTCATCTCTAACTTTTCTAATAGCTAAAAGTTCTAAACCAAAAGCTTCTTTAAATTCATCGCTATAATACCTACTTGCTCCTCTCCAGCCTATCATGGGATTCTCTTCAGAAGGCTCGTAAAGATACCCCCCTATAAGATTGCGATACTCATTTGTTTTGAAATCGCTAAATCTAACTATTACATCTTTAGGATAGAAAGCAGCAGCTATCAAAGCAATACCTTCTGCTAATTTATTTACATAGAACTGTACTTTATTTTCATATCCTTTAGTTTTTTCATCTATTTTAGCTATAAGACCTTGTTCTTTTCCTTCTCCTTTTAATTTTTCATAATCTAATAAAGCCCGGGGATGTATACCTATATGAGAATTAATAATGAACTCTTCTCTGGCCAATCCAACACCATCGTTAGGCAGAAAACTTAAAGAAAATGCTTGTTCAGGATTGGCCACATTCATCATGACTTTTGTTTTAGTTTCAGGTATAGAATTTAAATCTATTTCCTTAACTTCATAATGTAAAGCACCTTCATATACATAACCCTCTGTTCCTTCCGCACAACTTACAGTTACTTCCTGTCCTGTTTTTAGCACATCAGTTGCATTACCGGTACCCACTACTGCAGGTATACCGAGTTCTCTACTCACTATAGCGGCATGGCTTGTTCTACCACCTTTATTAGTAACAATAGCAGCAGCTATTTTCATAATAGGCTCCCAATCTGGATCGGTTTTATCAGTAACTAAGACCTCTCCTGGTTGAAATTCGTTTATACGAGAAACGTCCTCTATAACTCTTACTTTACCTATAGCTATTTTATCTCCAACACTTAAACCTTTAACCAATATTTTACTATGTTCTTTAAGTTCATACTGCTTAATAACATTACGGTTTTTCTGACTTTGCACAGTTTCAGGTCTTGCTTGTACCACATATAATTTATTTTCTATACCGTCTTTAGCCCATTCAATATCCATAGGCATATCTCTTCCATACTTTTGAGAATAATGTTCTTCTATAAGCATGCCCCATTTAGCCAAAGTTAAGATTTCATCATCATTTAAAGCAAAACTATTGCGTTCTTTTTCAGTTGTTTCAACATTTTTTGTTGGCTTCAAACTATCTTCAGTATAAATCATCTTGATTTCTTTAGTACCTAATTGCTTAGAGATTATGGGCTTAAAACCCTTCTTTAAAGTAGGTTTAAAAACATAATATTGATCAGGATTCACTGCTCCTTGAACTACGTTTTCCCCTAATCCGTAAGCAGCATTAATTAAAACAACATCTCTAAAACCTGTTTCAGTATCTAATGTAAACATAACACCGCTTGCACCCTTATCACTTCTTACCATCTTTTGTACGCCAACTGATAAAGCTATACTAAAATGATCAAAACCCTTATCTTCTCTATAACTTATAGCCCTGTCAGTAAACAAAGAAGCAAAACATTTTTTAACTGCATCTAATAAAGCATGTTTGCCTTTAATATTAAGGTAGGTTTCTTGTTGTCCTGCAAAACTCGCATCAGGCAGGTCTTCAGCTGTTGCCGAACTTCTAACAGCAACATCCACTGCCTCTATATTATATTCTGCAGATAACCTATCATAAGCCTCAAATATCTCGTTTTTTAGCCTTTCGGGAAACTCAGCATGTAGAATCATATCTCTAACCTTAGCTCCTCTCTCCCTTAGATTATTAACGTCGCGAGTATTTAGATCTTTTAATATATCCCTTATTTTTTCTATTAATCTGTTCTCTTTCATAAAATATCGATAAGCTGTGGCAGTAATAGCAAACCCATTAGGTACGTTAATGCCTTTTGGAACTAAATTTTGATACATTTCTCCTAATGAAGCATTCTTTCCTCCTACTAATTTAACATCGCTTACACCAACTTCCTCAAACCATAAGATTAACTTTGAGTCTTTAGAGTTATTCACAGATATCACCTTTCTAATTTAAAATTAATCACCAGCATAAATACATTTGCCCCCTCCACCTTGGCTTTCTTCCCACTTACATCCAGGAGTAGTATCACAAACATTTTTATTTACTAAAGCAGAACATCTTAACTCTCCTGAATTAAATTGATCTGTTGTTTCACTCGCTTTCTCACCTAAACCCCCTATAGTACCTGTAGTCATAGTTACTATAGCAATGGCTATAATTAATAGTACAACAATAGTTACAACAACAGCAATAGCCGTATTTAAACCTTTCCTAGCCATTTAGTCCACCTCATAAAATTATTACTTCCGCATTTTTGACCTTATCTTTAAATATGCGTGGATCCTTTTCTAGCCCCTCTAAATAATTATAATGCATTGGTATTACTGCTTTTGGCTTTATGATCTCGACTGCTTCCCTTGCCTCATCTTCATTCATTACATATATACCAGATATAGGGGCGAAAAACACATCAACCAATCCTCTTAATTTCTGCATTTCAGGTATTATATCAGTGTCTCCTGGATGATAAAATACAACATCGTTTATTCTAATTAAATAACCCAGTCCCAGTCCCCGTGGATGATAAGGTTTATTTATATTATAAGCCGGTACTGCTCTAACCTCTAAATCATCAATTATTTTAGTCTCTCCTTCCTTAATCATTTCTACTTTAAATCCTTTTTCTTTTAATTCTCCAGCACATTTACTATTATAAGGAACGATAATTACACTTTGAGAACCATATATTTTTTTTATTAAGTTAGGCGAACAATGATCAAAATGTTCGTGAGTAACTAAAATAATGTTGCCTATTTCTTCATATTCTTCGCTGTCAGGATTAGCATAAGCATCTATAAAAATAACTTTGTCACCATGCTTTAATTTTACAGAGGCATGCCCTATTAAACACACACGTATGCCTTTATAATTAAAACATCCCATATATTCTTTAAAGTTTAAACTTGCATATATATTTTATGATCACGTCCATGGATATAAAAAAATACTATTTAATCCCTGGAATTTTAGAAGAAATTATGAGAGTAGGAGAAGGAAGAGAAGTAGTACCTGTATTTAAAGCTAAATTTTATGGTAAAAGACCTAGCTATATGCCTTATATTACGGACTATAAAATAGCTGTAACCTCAGGAGCTACATCTTTTCATATGTCGGTAGAAAAATGGAAAAATGTAAAAGATCTAGAAAATGCTGCAGATAATAAATTCAAGTTAGATGAGCTAAGAGTTGGTTGGGATTTGATCTTCGATATTGATGCTAAAAAAGGGCTGGAATATGCCCAAATAACTGCAGAAGAAATAATAAACTTCTTGAAAGATAAAGATGTTGAAAACATATACATAAAATTTTCTGGAAGTCGTGGATTTCATATAGGCATTAATGGAAATGCGTTACCAGATCCTTTTTTGAAAAAATCTATTACGTTACACTATCCCGAACTACTTCACAAAATAGTATTTTATATTAAAAAAAGCATAGAAAACATACTTAAAGAAAAATTTAAAGAAATAGATAAAAAAGCCAACAATATAGAAGATTATGTGGAAATAGAAGGTAATTGGTCTTATCGTCATCTTTTTAGAGCCCCTTACTCTTTAAATGAAAAAACATGGTTAATAAGCCTGCCTTTATTTTACTATCAATTAAAAAAGTTTAATAAAGAAGTAGCAAAAATAGAAAACTTTAAAGGAGTTCGCATAAAATTCTTAGAAAAATGGAAACCTGCAGAATTAGAATTATTATGCTATGAAGCAGTGGATTTTGTAGAAAGTGCTAAATACAAAGATGAATGGAATAAACAATTAGAGAATATCATTAAAAAAAGAATAAAAGGATATGACGATGTGAATATAGAAATTAAAAAAGCTAAAGATAAAGTAATAAAGGCGCATGGTAGAATACACA
>WAPH01000039.1 GCA_015520895.1 Nanobdellati archaeon
ATAAATATTTGCAGTGGTTAAAAGAGGATGGAAAGAAGGTTCCTGAGAAGATTTATCCTATGGCTTTGTTTGTTATGGAAACTAAGAATCCGTATCACAGGAGTGATGAGAATTTTATGGAGAGAAGGATTGATGTGGTTTATTGGATTGAACCTACGTGGGGTGATAGTGAGAAGAAAACAATTATATGGGAGTTACCATTATTAACAGTCCGTTCTTATTATTTGAAAGAAAAAAGCATAAACGCTCTTCATCAGATCGAGATTAGTGATCTATATGTAGTTTTAAGATCAAATGATACGTCAGTGAAAAAAGTGGAAAAAGAGGATGTTAAATTTATTGCAGTTTTAAAACCAAAAACCATTAAAACTATGGCTGGAAGAGGGTGAAAGTAACCACAAGATTTTAGAAAAAGTAAAAGTCAAATGTTGGCCCAAAGGTAAGTTAAAATAACGTTTTTTGAGAGCCCTTTTTGCGCAATTCTTTAATTTTTTCTAAGGTTTTCTCAACCCTTTCTGACGAGAACTCATGTCTTTCTATCAATATTTCCTTTATTTTCTCTTCATTTAGAGGCTTAAAATCTAAGGAATAATCAGAAGTGCACGGAGGATTAACAAAAAACTCGTAAATATCAGTAAAAGAAATATCACTTTCCCATTTATCTCTTATAGCTTTCTCGATGTTCTCAAGAGTCTTATAAATTCTAACAATCTCTAATGCCTTTCTCGGTCCAATACCTGCCGCTCCTTTAGGAGCATAATCTGTCCCTATAATAATACCTAAACAAACAAACTGCTCATAAGATATAGCTAAACTTTGCAATGTTTCTTCTAAAATTATCTTCTCAGGTAGAACTTCTTTATATTGGTTTGTTCCTGGAATTTTCTTCTTACCTGTTATTGAAAGGTTGCGAATAAGTAAGGGAGAACCAAAAAGTAAAGCATCATAATCCTGAGATGCTGAAGCATAAACTCTTCCTTCTTTTGCCATACATGCCGCTTGTGCTTCGCCCTCAGAAGGCGCTTGCACAACGGGTAAACCCATCGCATTTAACAATTGCTTACTTTCTTCTAACATATCTGATGTTAAAAAATTAGCTGCTTGCGCATACTTTCTTGCCTCATCCAGTCTTCCTTCCTCTAATAATTCTTTCCATTTTTTTTCTGCTTCTTCTTTTTGTTTAGATCTCTGCTCAACAGTTTCTGATTTAAATTGAGGTTTTTCCCCATCAAAAACAAAAATAGGTTTAATTCCTTGCTCTAATAGATTAATAGTCCTGTAAAATAAGCCAGATAAGTGAGAGGTTATATTCCCATTAGAATCCATTAATGGAGTACCATCAGGCTGCCGTATAGCAGAAAGAAATTGGTATATTGTGTTAAAAGCATCAAAAGCTAAAACCTTTCCTGATAATTCATTAACACTTATTTCCTTTTTTACAACCAAATCTCTGAGGTTTACCCCCATATTAATCAATCAATTCTATTTCTACATTCACATTATGAGGCAATTCTATACGCATAATGTGCCTCAAAGTTCTTTCGTCAATTGCTACATCTAGTATTCTTTTATGCACTCTCATTTCCCATCGATCCCATGTCTCAGTACCATCGCCTGAGACGGCTTTTCTAACTACAACTTTTAACCTCTTAGTAGGTAAAGGTACGGGTCCAGAAACAGAAGTACCATGTGATAAAGCTAACTCCTTTATTTCATGCGCTACTTTATCTACTAACTCATGATTTGTGGAACTTAGCTTAATTCTAGCCTTTTGCATTGCTTACCACCATATAAATAAAATAAGGAAAAGAAAAACTACTTATTAGCTGGAACTAGATCTAATACTACTCCTGCTGCAATAGTCATACCCATATCCCTGATAGCAAATCTTGCTAACTCCGGAAATTCACTTTGTTTCTCCAATACAATTGGTTTAATAGGAACTAATTTTACCACTGCAGCATCTCCTGGTTTAATAAAATCTGGGTTCTCTTCTTTAACCTCACCAGTTCGCGGATCTATTTTCTTTAATATCTCCTCAAACCTGCATGCTGCATGTGCAGTGTGAGCGTGCACTACAGGAGTGTAACCCTTAGTTATAACAGAAGGATGTTGCAATACGATTATCTGAGCAGTAAACTCTTTTACTACTGTAGGAGGATTATCTGGCTTACCAATAACGTCTCCTCTGCCTACGTCATCTTTATTAATACCTCTCACATTTATACCAATGTTATCTCCTGCTTTAGCTTCATTCAATGGCTCATGATGCATCTCAATACTCTTAACTTCTCCTTCTTTATGAGGAGGCTCAACAATTATCTTATCTCCTGGTTTTAGAGTACCTGTTTCTACTCTTCCTACAATAACAGTACCTACACCTTTAATACTGTATATATCTTGGATTGGCATTCTTAAAGGTTTATCAACAGGCAATTGTGGTGGTTCTATAGAGTCTAAAGCCTCAATAATGGTAGGTCCATTATACCAAGGCATATTCTCAGATTTTTTAGCTACATTATCTCCATACCACGCAGAAATAGGTATGAAAGGTATTTTAGAAGTATCATAGCCCACTGTTTTTAAAAGATTCTCGACATCTTTCTTAACTTCCTCAAATCTTTTTTGATCATAGTTAACTTCATCCATTTTATTAATAGCAACAATCATGTTTTTTATACCCATAGTCCTTGCTAAGAAAACATGTTCTTTAGTTTGAGGCATCACACCATCTTTAGCTCCTACTACTAAGATAGCTACATCTGCCTGAGAAGCACCAGTTATCATGTTTTTTACGAAGTCTCTGTGTCCTGGAGCATCTATGATTGTATAATAATATTTATTTGTATCAAACCTTTGATGCATAACATCTATAGTAACTCCTCTTTCTCTTTCTTCTTTCATCCTATCCATTAAGAAAGCAAACTTAAAGCTCTCTTTCTTTAGTTCTTTTGCTTTTTCTTCTATTTTTCTCATTTCCTGTTCAGGAACATTTCCTGTATCCCATAACAATCTTCCTACCAAAGTAGATTTTCCTTGATCTACGTGTCCTATAGTAACCAAGTTAATGTGTGGTTTCTCAGATGCCATAATATATCACCTCTACAACATACTAACTACTGATAACATACTTATTGAGTAAGTTTTAAAAAGTTTTATATGATGAACTTATTCTCCAAAAAATGCGTTAATTTCTTCAGCTAAAACATCTGCATGCTCCTCATATATATATTTTAAATCATAATGCTGTTTTATAAGAGATGCGTAAGTATAGTATTTATATCTGTCATCCACAAATAAAATTACTCCTTTCTCATTTTCGCCTCTTATACATCTTCCAGCACTTTGTAAAGCTTTATTGATACTGGGTATTATATAGCCATACTCTTTTCCTTTTCCAAATAATTTATCATAGTAATCTATAATAGCTCGATTGTATAAATCAGGTCTTTCAAAAGGCAATCCAACAATAACAACTACATTAACCATATCCCCTTTAAAATCAACTCCTTCGTAAAAATTAGCTCCAACAACAGCATGCAACATAACATTTTTATTCTCTTTTAACATAAACAAATAATCCTCTTTTTCATAAGAGGTAATATCCTTTTTTTCTCTTAAAATCTCTTTATTACCAAACCTTGCAAATTTTAAGATCACGTCCATAATTTCATAAGACGGATAAAAAACTAAAATATTTCGAGAAGTAGATGATGCTATTTTTTCAATAAAATTCGCATATCTTTTATACATTTCATCATTTCTATATTCGTATTTAGTTGTTAATCCTAAAACGGCCCTCACATAAGCGTTAGTTTTAGGAAAAGGAGAAGGAAGCACTAACGATTTGCTTATATCTTTAACTCCTAATATCTCTCTATACATTGTATTAGGTAAAAGAGTGGCAGACATTAAAACACTACCAGCCACACTCTTTAAAACTTCTGATGCCTTATAAGCAACATCTACATCAAACACTTGAAGTTCCCATCTTTCCTTCTCTTTTAATGTTGCTATTCTTTTTATATGCTCGGTATTCAACTTCCACCATTCTAAAAATCTTCTTAAAGCGTTAGCATAAGAAGATTTCTTCTGTAAATATACTTTTTCTGCGATTTCGTAAAGCCTATCAATTAATACATCATAAGAATAGTAACGCTCTATTATTTCCGTTAAAAATAAAGAATCTACATAACTTTCTCCAGGTTTTTTTATTAAATTTTTTATGTGAAGAGTAACATTAAGAAGAACCTCTTTTAAATCTTTCGATAATTCTTTATCATATTCTTCAACCTCACTTATAGCCCGAGCAAATGTATAGCCACTTAATTTTAAACTATTCATCCTTCTTATTCTCTCAGGTAAATTATGAGCCTCATCAATAATTAACACGATATTTTCCCTTTCTACATTTAACTTGCCCAATAAAGCAGAAGCAATTCCTGAATTAAAAATATAATAATAATCCAATATAAGTATGTGTGCTTTTTTAGCCATTTCTAAAAATATCTCATAAGGACAAAAGTCTTTTACATTTTCTTTAAGATCCCAAACATTGTATTTGTTACTACCTTTTAACATCATTTCAATATAAGATTTAGCTGAAGGAGCAAGCCTATTATTAACAAAGGTGTTATTATAAAATACACAGGATTTGTTTTGTTTCATTTTTTTACAGAAGTCGTAAAAATCATTAACGTTTAGTTCTTCAGTATCATAATTGCATAAAAACTTTTTATTTATAAGATTCATAGCTCTTAGATTAAATCCCGATTTATGGTTTATTTTTTCAATAGTATTAAAAACAATTCTATGATGTTCGTGCCTATTAGAAAGAAAAAATATTTTGTAATTATTGCTTAAAGAATATGCTAAAGAAGGTACAAGAGATGCAACAGTTTTACCTATACCAGTAGGAGCATGAACAAAACTTATAATATCTTCATTTAAATTTTTTAGAATAAAATCCATCATGTCTTTTTGACCATCCCTCAAAATATCAAAAGGAAAAAGCTCCCTTAGCATAAAATTCTCGATTATATACATCTTTAAAATAATTGAGGTAGTGAGAGTTGCCGTTAAGAAGATCCCGAATAAGAGCAAGAAAAAATAGGTTGGTTAAGTAGTTGCGTGTACTTTTCGCTATCCTGTAAATATCTTTGAATATTGCGTAACCCTGTTTTTGTCTCAGCAGGAAGATGCTTTACTAAAGTATAAAGAGTACTTATTCCCTTCCTTTCAAACTCTTTTAATTTTGCAGGTCCTAAGTTATAAAGCAACCATAGTTTCTCGGGAGGAAAAAGACGATATTTCTCTTTATCTGAATTAAAATAAGGTGGATCTCTCCTAATATATTTTATCTTTTTCCCTGTTTTTATAGCCTGTAAATGCCCGTAAGTTAGATAAAGATAATAAAAATATAGAGTACCTATCTTGGCATTATCTAAAGGATTATTTTTAACTCGCTTCCATTCTGGAAAACCATAAGGATAAAGATGTTTAGTCAATAAAAAGAACGGTGCATACACATATCTTACATCCTTCTCTTCTTTAACAGATACTTCTTTATTAATCTTTAATATGCTCATAAAAGTAGTGAGGTCGGAAGGATGGCAAGCATAAATATTTTCAACACCATAGGTGTTAAGTTTATTTTTAGAAAGATTATATATTCGTTTAACTTCTTCATAAGCTATTCTTTTTACCTGCATAACACCATAAGCATTAGAATGAGATCTAGCATTTGCGTTAAAGCTACTTTCTGCAAAAGCAATGGCTTTAAGCACATCACCTAGCCCTGTTAAATCTCCTAAGTAGTTAAATAAATCATTGTAAGTATAAAGAGAATGGTGGTTCTTTCCTTTCTTAACCTTTTCTTGCTGAAAAAGAGAAGGAGTTGAATAAACCTCCTTTATAATATTATAAGAATTAATACCTCCTTCTACAATAAATATAGATAAAGTAAAAAATGCTACCGTATTTCTAACAAATTCATATAATTTACCACTTATAGGAAAAAACTTTCTCATAAATTATTACATAATAGTAATTAAGATTTAAAAAACTTTGGGTTTGATGATAATAAAGTTCATGTGAAAAAATGAAGTTAACATTTAAAAAGATATCTCGATATATAAATATATAAATATATCAAGATACGTAATAAATAAGTAAGAGGGAAAAGGAGGGTTCTCTATGGATTGGGACATTAAAGTACATAATGTGGTTGCTTCTATGAGGGTAAACGAACGCATA
>WAPH01000040.1 GCA_015520895.1 Nanobdellati archaeon
AATAGAGGATACATTACAAGAAATAACAAATAATGGAGCATCAACAACCAACCCAATAACTGTAGGAGGATTAACTTCTAATGGAGGTATTGTTGTTAGCGGTAATGCTGTATTTAATGGAAATGTAAGGTTGCCTTCTATCATCTGTGGTACAGGTAAAAGATTACATACAGATGCTAATGGTAATATTGTTTGTGGTAATAATGATGATGATCCTACTAATGAATTACAAACATTATCTCAAGTATTACAGCAAGGAAATGATGCGGGTGATAGAAGCATAACAGGTGTAGGAAGTTTATTAACTAGTGCTTTAACTATAGACTCTGCAACTTTAGACACCAAATATGTGAGCGGAGTAGGAACTATGTTAGAGTTAAAAGGCGTAAGCGGATTATTAACTGCAAATGATAAAGCAGGTATAGGAGTATTATATGGAAGAGGAACTGTGGCAGCAGAACAAATATGCTTAGGTGGTGAATGTAAGACATCATGGAGTCAGATTCAAGCAAGTGTTACTGCAAATGACATACTTTCTAAAATAAAAGTATGTTATTGTATATGGTGTAAAGAAGGAGGAGATCACCATAACAGTGGCTGGAGATGTTCTAGTGATAGTTTCACTACGGGGCCTAGTGATGATGGTGCCGCTCCTGAAGGTTGCCAAATGAAAATAAAACTTGTACCAAAATACCAAGCATGCACATGGTAAAAATTAACATTTTTTTAATTTCTCTAAAATCTCATCCCTTTCTTCTCTCGTTATTTTGCCCCATCTTTCAAGCTTGTTGAGTAATTCTTTAGCAGAAAACAAGGAAATAAGATCAACGTTATATTTCTGTAATTTAACTCTCGAAACGATATTATAATCAAAAATTACTAACATCGTAATTGGTTTGGGATTATAATTCCTTAGATGTTTTATATATGCCTCATTATTCTCTACTTTACTAAAAACATCATCAATCAATATTAAATTTTCCTCCTCACCTATCTTACCCTCTATTACCTTAGCCGCGCCATAATAATGAGGCTCTCTCCTAACAAAAGCCATAGGCAAATTAGTTTTTAAACTTACTGCAGTAGCCAAAGGAATTCCTGAAGTAAAAGCACCCACAACTTTATCAGGATTGAATTCCCTTACCTTATCAGCAAGTAAATCCGTAAGCATATCAAAATATCTCGGTTTATCTAATAATTTAGTAAAATCAACGCGTAAAGGAGCATAGGTATTCTTAAATATTTCATATTTACCTCCTATCTCCACTGCTTCTGCTTGTAAAAAAATCTCAAGAATGTTCATTAAGCCCCCTCACTTGCTTTTTTCTTTTTAACGGTTTTTAAGCGGAAAATATTCTCTCTTTCTGCTTCATCCAACATCATCTTAACCCATGCTATTTGTTCTTTTAATCTTGGAATAACAATATTTTCCAAAGCATTTACTCTTCTTTTTGTACTTTCGATTTCCTTTAATAAATTCCTCAAAGCAGTCTCTATTTCAACGGTTTCAACAATTCTTTTAATAATCTCTTCGTAAAGCATAATCGCTTTTACCATATCATGGGATAAAGTTAGTACCATTTTTTTGTATTCTTCATCTTCTATTCTTTTAAGTTCAAATTCTATTTCTGGAACCTTAACACCCATTAGATTCTTGGTAATCACTTTAAGAAAAGGGGATTGCCTCAAGTAAAAAGCTGATGTTTTAATAGCGAATTCACCTTCTAAAAGTTGTATCTCCTTTATAAGTTGCTCTCCCTCTTTTATCTTTTCCACTAATCCTTTTCGAGTCTCTCTAACATTTTTAAGCATTTTTCTTAACTCTATTATCAAACCGTCTCTTTTTCTTTTTAAAAGATTATAGCCTCTTTCAGCCAATACTACCCTCCTTTTAAGGTTTAATAATTCACTTCTCGTTGGTTTAACATTTTCCAAAAAAATCACCTCTGATCATTCTGATAAAAAAACCGAAATTCTAAAGGAATAAAAACATCATAATGAGTGCCTTCTTCTTTCATACTTTTATCTTGCACATGTACTTGTAAGTAAGGCAAATAAAAGAAACCTGTTAAAGCATTTTCTTTAACAACCTCTATTAAAGTCTCAGTTAAGTATAAAGCATTTTCTTTATAAAGAGATCTTGTCCATTCATAAGGATCATCCTTCACTTTAGCCTTATTAGCAATTACTTGATAAATAACATGAAGTTCTGTATGTGGGTTTAAGTTCTTACCCCCTGTTTTCCTAGATTCTTTTAATAAAGCATGAGCACCGCAACAATAAGAATTACTTTGCTGGCCTTTTCGTCTTATATAACCAAACGTTTCATTCTCGATATCATACCCTATATGCGGTAAATGTAATAATACTACCCACTTATCAGTTCCTTCGGGTAAATGATGCGCTAAAACTTCTAAACCTTCTTTACCTCCAACATACAATGATCCAAAATAAGAGAAATTCACATAAAGGATGTTTCTCAAACCTTCAGGAATTTTAACTACCTCATCTCTACAAGATATGATGCCTAAAATAGCATTTTGATGGGGACTATTTAATTCGATATCTTTCTGTGACAAAGTTAATCTTAAGTTAGATACAAATTCGTAAGGCGTATAAACCGTTCTACCATTCAATTTTTGTTTTATTTTCTCTTTGATCTCAGCATATAATTCCTCTTTCCCCTTCACATATTTTTGCAAAAACATGCAACAACACCTTATAAGATTTTTTCAATCTTTTTTCCTGCCTCTATATAAGTGATATTCTTAACAAGTATTTTATCATTAAATTCTTTTTTCTTATCCATATCTATTTCTACACCACCAATGTATAAAATATTAATTTTTTCTTTTTTTGATAAATGTTGAAGTTGCTCCAACAACCACGAACTTTGCCTCTCAAAGGCATTTAGAGTTAAATGAAGAACGTGCTCGTTTCGAGGCATTTCTTTAATATTCTCCTCCATTATAATATTTCTTAAAAATATACCCAACTCTCTTAAATCCTCGTCATTCACCATCTCTTTTCCTTCTTTTATTAAAGAATATAGAGTAACAATAGCACCACAACTAGGACTTGCATGATCATGCCCGTATCTTATAAATTTACCCCATTCTCCTGTTTCTTCTTCATAACCTATATGTGTAAAATTTAAAACCACAAGATTCTTACCGCTCTTAGGTATGTGATGTGCTGCAGGAATTAAACTTTCAAATGTCTTATAACCTGGTACAAAAACACCTCCAAACACACTTCTATTATATACTAAAAAATGTTTACTTCTATCTTTCTCATACTTATTCTTTGTTATAATATAAGAAAGAACAGAAGATGATTGATCGTCAGGACATGTAATACTAACAAATACTGCATTTTCCTCGGGTTTAATGCTGTATTTGTTAAAAAGTTCATTTAATAATCCTTCAAATTCTTCTAAACTTTTTGACTCTTTTATAACCTCTTCGCCTTTAACTAAAGTCAACATGTTATTCCTCACCCTTAAATCCTTTATAGTATTTCTTTTTAGTCTCTGGTTTTAACTTCACTAACTCATGCTCAGGAATCATACTAAATAACTCCCATGCTAATTCTAAACTTTCTTCTATATTCCTATCATCATACAAACCTTGTTTAACAAACTTATTTTCAAAAGCTTCTGCGAAATCTAAAAACCTTCTATCTCTCTGACTCAATGCCTCTCTACCTACTATCGCAACCAACCCTCTTAAATCATTACCCTCGGCATAAGCTGTATAAAGTTGTTCATAAACCTCTTTATGATCTTCTCTTGTTTTACCTTTACCTATTCCATTATTCATTAACCTGCTTAATCCACGCAACACATCAATAGGAGGATATATACCTTTTCTGTGCAACTCTCTTCCTAAAACAATCTGTCCTTCGGTGATATAACCTGTCAAGTCTGGGATTGGATGAGTAATATCATCACCAGGCATAGTTAATATAGGCATCTGTGTTACAGACCCTTTCTTACCTTTTATCATACCTGCTCTTTCATAAATAGTTGCAAAATCAGTATACATGTAACCAGGATAACCCCTTCTACCTGGAATTTCTTGCCTAGCAGCACCTATTTCACGTAAAGATTCTGCATAATTAGTCATATCTGTTAAAATAACTAAAACATGCATTTCTTTTTCATAAGCTAAATATTCTGCAGTTGTTAAGGCTAATCGAGGAGTAATAAGACGCTCAGATGCAGGATCGCTTGCTAAATTAAGGAATATAACTGCTCTTTCCAATGCACCTGTTCTTTCAAACTCTTTTATGAATTTATGGGCCTCTTCATGAGTAATACCCATAGCAGCAAATACTACTGCAAAACTTTCTTCTTGTCTTTTTACTTTAGCTTGCCTTGCAATTTGTAAAGCCAGATCATTATGAGGCAAACCACTTCCAGAGAATATAGGTAATTTTTGACCTCTTACTAATGTATGCATAACATCTATAGTGGAGATACCTGTTTGAATAAAGTCTGCAGGAGGAGTACGAGAATAAGGATTAATAGCACTACCTAATATATCTACTTTTTCACCTCTAACAATATCCAAACCACCATCTATTACTTCACCCCTTCCATTAAATATTCTTCCCAACATTTCATCAGAGACTCTTACTTTAAAAGTATCTCCTAAAAACCTGACACTGCTTTGCAAACTAATCCCTGTTGTGTCTTCAAAACTTTGCACTACTACTAAATCCTTACTCGTATCAAGAACTTGACCTAATTTAACTTCTCCGTTTTCAAGTCTTATCTTAACAAGTTCTCCGTAACTAACAGCATGAGTTTTCTCCACAAAAATCAATGGACCTTCGATACCTCTTATAGTTTTATACTCTTTAAAACTCATTTACACTCACCTCCTTAAATATTAAGTTTCTTTTCTACTTCTTTTATTTCTTCTTCTATAGCCTCTTTAACCTCTTTAATCTTCTTCGCATAATCCTTATCGTACCTTATTTCTATTATTTTGTTCTTAGATTTTATAGATATGATATCCTTAGCTCTTGCTCCTTTTTTAAGCAAGTTTTCTGCCTGCTCGTTAAACCATAATATTATTTCTAACAATTTTTTAGTTTTGTCCACACTACTGTATGCATCTACTTCATCAAAAGCATTTTGCTGTAAAAAGAACTCTCTTACCATCTTTGCAATTTCAAGTTTAACTTGCTCGCTTTCTGGTAAAGCATCACTACCCACTAACTGCACTATTTCTTGCAACTTCTCCTCCTCTTGTAATAAAGTCATTGCTTTATTAATAAGATCATCCCAATTTTCTCCTGCTTGTTCTTTAAACCAGTCCAATAAGGTTTCTTTATATAAACTATAACTTTGCAACCAATTAATAGCAGGGAAGTGCTTTCTGCTTGCCAATTTAGCGTCCAAAGCCCAGAATACCTTTACAATTCTTAGAGTGTTCTGAGTAACCGGCTCAGAAAAATCACCACCTGGAGGTGAAACAGCACCTATAACCGTCACACTACCGATTTCATCACTTAAAGTAACAACTCTTCCTGCTCTTTCATAGAACTCTGCTAATTTAGATGCCAATCTTGCAGGATAACCTTCTTCTCCAGGCATCTCCTCTAATCGTGAAGAAATTTCCCTCATTGCTTCTGCCCATCGAGATGTAGAATCAGCCATTAATGCCACATCATAACCTTGATCTCTATAATATTCTGCTATAGTAATGCCAGTATACACACTTGCTTCTCTTGCAGCAACAGGCATATTGGAGGTATTAGCTATAAGTACTGTTCTTTCCATCAATGGTTTGGAAGTATTAGGATCTATCAGCTCAGGAAATTCAACTAACACTTCTGTCATTTCATTACCTCTTTCACCACACCCCACATAAACAATAACTTGAGCATCAGAATATTTCGCTAAACTTTGTTGTGTAACTGTTTTACCAGATCCGAAAGGACCAGGAATTGCTGCAGTTCCTCCTTTTGCTAAAGGAAATAATGCATCTAATATCCTCATACCTGTGAGTAAAGGAACTTCAGGAGGTAATTTTTTAATATATGGACGTGGTTTTCTAATAGGCCATTTATGCATCAACTTTAATTCATAACCATTATCTAAAACACCTATTACTTCTTCAACAGTAAACTTACCTTTTTTTATTTCCTTGATCTTTCCCTCTACGCCTGGAGGTACTAATATTCTATGAGTTATAGTCTCTGTTTCTTTAACTTCACCAATTATATCCCCTCCTTTGACATAATCCCCCACTTTTACTAATGGCTTAAAATCCCATTTAATGTCCCGAGGTAAAGCATTAACTTTAGCACCTCTTTTTATAAAATCGCCCTGCATTTCTTGCAAAACACTTAAAGGTCTTTGAATACCGTCATAGATAGACTTTAAAATTCCAGGTCCTAATTCTACCATTAGAGGCTCATTATAAGTTATCACAGGTTCTCCGGGCTTTAAACCAGTAGTATCTTCATAAACCTGAATAATTACTTTATCACCTTTTATTTGAGTGACCTCCCCCATTAACTCCTCATTACCTACGAAAACAACATCATACATATTAGCTTTGATACCTTCTGCAACAACAACAGGTCCTGATATTCTATAAATTTTACCTTTTTGCATAATCACCACCTTAAATATTTTCCATATCTATACCTAAAGCACGTTTCATCATGAGTTTTAAACTTTCATCAGTGTCTTTATCCTTACTGATAACAAAGACTAATGGGTTAACAGAAGTAATCGATTTGTCTTTTAATACTTCGTTTAACATATTAAATGCGAATTCCTCTATTATGACAAGTTTATGCTTTTTTTCATAAAGCATAACATCCATTAATTCATTTACTTTTTTTCTATCTTCAGGTAAAATAGTATAAACATCACTTATGCCCACTAAATAAAATCCTTTAATAAACCCTTCACTCCCTATTACAGCAATAACCACGTTCTCACCTTATAAATGTTAATCTTCTTATTGCTTCTTCCTTAGTTAGGCCCAGTGCTTTGTATTTAAGCACTATTCTTAAATTTATAGCTTGTAATTCTTTAATAAGCAAATAAGCGATTACTGCATCAATACTATTAACCTTCCTTTTGTAATGATATAAAAAATCTTTTGCTTCACTATGAATTAAACAACATCCCTCATGAATATCTCTCTTTGACTTTAATTCCTTTATTAATTCTCCATCTACATCCTTAAATAAATTCATCACTTGCTCCTCGCTTAGCCCTAAATGTCGAATCTTCAAAAGCAAACTATTAAATTCTATTCTCTTTAATATATTTGTTATTTCAGAAGGATAGTTGACTAATAATGTTAAGTAATACTTATAGAGTATAAAAGAAATTTCTCCTAGCATACCTTCTTTTGAAGCATCTATAATAGAATCAATAACATGTTTTGGAAGTTTAGCTTTTTTAAGCATGCGATAAGGTAAAGATCTGTCATAATAATATCTCATAGCATCTACATTTAAAGGTTTGGTATCATACAACCAAGGTATTAACTCTTCAAAGTTCATCTTTTCTACATCTCCTATAAAATATACCCGGATATTGTTTATAAGGTATCTAGTCCACAATGCTTTAAAAACTCCTTTTACTAAATTATCTGTTTTTATGAACCTTAGCATTTGATGAAATTCTCCTACTTCCTGTGGGGGTGCATGTCTACTAATAAAATCGACAAGTTGATAAGATGAAAAGTAGATAGAATAAGATTCTATTAATTTTTTATAAAGTGGATCTCTATCTTGTAACAACACTAACATCTCCCCTGGAGATAATTCCAACATCTTCTCATAATCTTTCCTTCTCAATATAGTTTTGCCTCTTGATTTGGCTCGCGTATATAAAAAAGGTGTCTGCATCATAACTCATCTACCACCTTTTGTAAAACTCTTTCTTTTATATCTTCCTTTAAGGAAGAGAGAGTAAGATTAATTGACGTCTCTTCCCCTCTTCCATAAACAATTATTCCAAAATCTATTTTGTCGTTTTCTTCAACTTTAACCCCTTTAATTAAAGATTCCACTAATTTCTTATCTTTGGAAGGAACTTCTATTTTTTCAAATTTATCTAACTCTTCTGATGCATATTCCAGCATCATCTTATATAAAGAACGTTTAGTAGTTTCGTCTAAGTCTGATAACTCTTTTAATGCTTTATCTATTAACTCATCGATTTTCTTTTTTATCTTTTCTCTATATTGAAGTTTAAGTTGTTGTTCCTGACCATATATATTAGCACGTGCCCTTTCTTTTTCACTTTTCTTAAATGTTTCGAGTTGCTGAGATAATTTTTCTTCTAAATAACTAATTTCCTTTTTTCTTTTCTCTTTCATTTGCTTTTTAGCTTCCTCTAAAATCTTCTCTTTTTCTAATTCTGCCTTACTTAACACATCTCTTTTTAATTTATTAATTTCACCTCTATTAATTACTTCTTCCATTTTCTCTCACCAATTAAAATAAAAAGCGTTACTTAAACAATATCAATAATGCTATAACTAATCCGAAAATTGCTAAAGTTTCTGGCAATACAGTCATAAGCAAACCTTTACCAAAAAACTTCTCATCTTCTGCCATTGCTGCTACTGCAGCAGAACCGATATGAGCTTCTGCAATACCTGCTGCGACTGCAGTACTTCCTATAGCAATAGATGCTGCTAGTGCCATTAAACCTGCTTCTGCCATATTTCTCACCTCTTTTTTAATATACCATAAGGACTATACTCCTTTCCCCCTCCTTCGTAAAATTTTGTGAAAAATTCCACATAATGTAATCTCAACGAGTGAAGGAAGGGCCCTATAATACCTAACAATATATTAAAAGTATGACCTAATAAAAACAAAACAATTGCTGCAATATAACCCCCTACACTACCTGATTCTACAAATCTTTCTACAAAAACATTAATAACATAAGCAATAGCTATAGAACTTAATCCTACTGCCCCTAATCTCGCATAAGAAAGAACATTACTCAAAATACTTGGTAATTCAAAAATACCTTTAAGACCTTCCCCTATATAGATTAACCCTATAGAAAGGATCAAAAGCATATAAGCAACATACCGATGATAAGTAGGTAAATTCTCCAAATATCCATAAATCAGATAGCCTACACTTATCTGTAAAAGAATCCAACTAAATTTTTCAGTAACGGCATGCTTATATTCTTTATACCTTATTTGCTGATAAATGCCTAATAGCAAACCTAAATTTATATGAATAAGACCAAAAAGAATACTAATTCCTATAAGTTCCTTGATCTCACCCATTCTATGTAATATAGGATGAAACTCATATCCGAATATGCTCTCAAATCCAAAAAATTCTCCAAAAAGTAAACCAAAAAATATACTTGATGCAGAAGATAAAAGCATCACCTTTGCAAGATTATTTATTATACTACCCTTTGGAGTTTTCGTCTTCAAAATGTAAGCAAAAATACCCAGTACTAAACCATAACCTACGTCACCCAAAATAAAACCATAAAATAAAGGAAATGTGAAGAACATCAGCACAGTAGGATCTATATAGCGATATTTGGGTAAAGCATAAATATCAAGAAATACCTTAAAGGGGTTGACATATCTTGTATGTTCTATTTTCACAGGTACTTCTTCGCCTTTTTTAACTTCTTTTATTTCTATAAAAACATTAGGGCTGATCTTTGATAAAGCTTTTAATAATTTGTTTTTATCTTTGCAAGGAATGTAACCACTTACATAAAAGAGACTTCTCGATTCCTTAAATTTATCTATTTGAGTGTACTTATTCACTATGTGCTTAAGAGAAAGAAGTAAATCCTCTAATTCTTTTTGTCTTGATTTGTACTCTTTTTGAACCTTCTCCTCCAATTCTTTTAATTCGTAAACCAAGGCTGCTCTTTCTTTCACTACTTTGTCTAATATGTCTTTAGTTGTATTGCCATAATTAAGTAAATAATCAACTATGTCATAAATATTATGCTTTTTAATAATGAATTCATTCAATTTTTTTATTATATTTTCTTCATCACCTTTATGTATTATTAATGCATAATCTCTGTTTTCCTCCTCATCCCTATAGATTGTAAAACTTATTATGCCTTCTTTAATCAAATTTTTTAAGTTTTCGAAAAATTTATCCTTATCCTTTAAAGAAAGTAATATAAATCCTAAACCACTTTTATTTTCTTTAATTATGCTTAAATTATCTACACCTAATTTTCTCAATCTTTCAGCCAGAATATAAATTTTATTGAGATTATTGTACTTATCTTTCAACTCCTTTAATTTTTTTAGCTGTTTTTCGAAATCGTCTATGTATTTTTCATAATTTAATACTTTATCTTCGCTTAACAAAGGTTTTGTAGAAAATGGTTTTCGAATAGCAATAATTTCATAATCCATCCCTTTTATTTCCTTTAATACACTCTCTAGATTTAAAAGCATGTCAGAATATGTTTCTAAATTCTGTTCAATTTTAGCTTCTTTCAAAAATTCTTTATCGTTAGTTTCCTCTATGTGTATAACTTTGAGATCATAAAGTGTATCAATTAATTTTTTCTTCAAACTTTTTTCTACTGCTATTCTCACATAACACATCTTCTCTGGAAACAAGGAAAATAAATAAGATTTCAAGATCTCACCTTCAACAAATCTTTTAAACTTTCAATGATTTCTTTTTTAATTCTTTCCTCTAATTTAGAGATTTTCGTTTCAAACGTTTGATAGTCCCTTTCCAAAGATTTTTTAAATTTATCTACTTCTTTAGCTATTTCCTTATCAGTCATCTTTCTAATCTTCATTATTTCATTCTCAAATTCTTTTTTTATTTCATCCATTTCTTTTTTTAATCTCTTCTCTTCTTTTTGAATATATTTTTCTTTCTTTTTATATGCTTCATCAATTATTTTATTAGATTCTTTTTCAATTTCTTCTAACTCCTTTAAAACATTTCTTTGAATCATACGTCACCACTCAATTACTATTATTGGAAAAGATTTATAAATCTTATTATTTCATATCTATAT
>WAPH01000041.1 GCA_015520895.1 Nanobdellati archaeon
ACTGCTCCTTACATCTTAACAACTCTTATATCTCACCTTTAGGCATAGCATATTATGCTTTCTCTCTAGATAACTGCTCATTCTATTGCTTAGAAGGAGAGAAGTATAAGGTTATAGTTGCAACAGAATGTGGAACTTATAAGTTTGTTAGGGATTGTTAATTTTAAACCGTAGTATGCCTACTACGCCTCCAAATCCTTTAAGTTGATAATAATACTCGTTCGTTTTACTTATTATTTTAATATGAGTCGAAGTTTTTTGAGCTATTTCAATAATCTCCTCTAATTCTTCTAAAGAATCTTCATCTATTATTAATGTTTCTACTCCGCCATATTCTAATGCATTTTTAACTTCCTTCTTTCCATATACTACCAAATCGCTCTCTTGAGATAGCATTTTTAAGAACCTTTCCATAATTTCGTTCTCCTCCTTTAATATGTAATATTCTCTTATTTTTTCAGTTACTCCTCTTTTAACAACTTCTCTTATGCCTCTAATGCCTGTAACACTACACTCCGATGATATAATTTTTATACCTTTTTTCTTTAATTCCTTTATAACATATTCTTTATAAAAACCAGGTGAAGCAACAACTACATAATCATATTGTTGGCTTAATTCTTCTATTTTTTTAGACACATCTATATAATATTCTTTATTATTTTCTACATTACCTTTGTAGTTCCTATTTTTTATGTCAAAAAGATAATGAAGTTGATTTTCCGTTAACTCTCCGAAGCTTGCTTCTTTATCGTCCATAGCTATTATTAATACTTTAAGATGGGGTATTTTCTCTGCTTTTTTTAATATCTCTTTCTCTACCCTATTTAATTCCCGTCCTACTATCTTTAATTCTCCAGGAATGCATATGTTAAAACTATGATATCCTTTTTTAACATACTCTGGTGCCTCTACGATTTTCCCCAACAATCTTATACAGCCTTCTTTAATGTTTGACTCTTTTTTTTCCACATCAATTATTAAATAAACTCTTACTTTTTCTCCTTTCTTCCCTTTTTCCAAACTTCTAAAATCCCAGCCACCTATTTTATTTCCTTTCTTTATTATTTTGTTTACATATAAAATATCTGATTTTTTTTCTAATTTTATAAGGTATCCGTCTTTTTGTTTAAATACTCGCATAAATTTTTATATAGAAGTTATAACATTAAAATAATTATGAAAAAAGGCGTTGAATCGTTTTTTTACATAATGGCGGGAGGCCTTGGCATTTTTTTAGTAATTGCTTTACTTGCTTATTTAGAAGAAAGCGCCTCTTCTTTTATTTCTTCTAACTCTTTAAGCGAAGAAAAAGTCGATATCCTTAATTTAGCAGATATAAAAACAACTATTTCTCAAAACGCTACTTATTATTTAGACAAATATGTATTTGGAAGTATAGGTAGTGCTACTACCTCTACTCGGACTATTACTTTAAATAAAATTTATGTGGGAAAAAAGTTGGCTTATAAATCTCTTAGAACTGAAAGTAACTTTGTAGTAAAAAATGGTCTTTTTGAAAAATCTTTTAAAGAAATTTCTTTTGATTTAACACAACCTCTTACTCTTAAAGTTTCTTTTAAAGTTAATAACACTAATAAGTACGGCCGTTTAATAATTAAAATTAATGGAAAAGAGATATTTAGAAATTATACCTATTCAGGTCAAAAAATATCTTTCATTATAGATAGAGATTATCTTTCTACTCATAACTTGTTACTTATTGAAGCAGAAAATTCTTTGCCTAAACTGTGGGCTCCCACTGCTTATGAAATTACTAATTTTAAAATAGAAGCCTTAGATTATGCATCTCACGAAGGATATGTTGAGTTTGAGTTGTATCCTGAAGAATATCAAGGTTTAAGTAAATTGGAATTTAAATTTGTAGTTGCAGATTCTAATGAAGCAGGAGATCTTGAGTTTTATATGAATGGAAAAAAAGTATATGCAGAAGTATTTAAGCCCTCTGCAGAACCTTATCTTCTTTGGTTTTATAGAAAGGATAATCTAAAAATAGGGTATAACGTATTGAGGTTAGTGGCAGAAGATAATGCTGAGTATGTGTTAGATAATACAGAGATAAAAATTTATTATATGGGGAATGCTAAAACCACAAGTTACTCTAAAACTTTAAGAATAGAAGACAGTATATGGAAATTTATTAGACGTAATAAAGATATTATTCAAGGTGTTGTTGAAATAAAAACTGGGTCTGTAAGTTTCGATAAAGGGATGGATGTGATAATTAACGGAGCATTATATCATTTAGAGCATTTAGAACCTTATTCTCGTAACTATGTCTTTTTTGATATAGATTTATTAAAAAAAGGAGAAAATACTATCACTTTTAGAACAAGAAGTTATATGGATTTAGATTATATAAAGATAGGTATAAGAAGTAAGTGATATTAATGGATAAAGAATTACCATTTGATCGTTGTCCTATTTGTGGTGCAGAGATAATAGAGGTTGAAGGAGTTGCAGAATGTAAAAATGGTCACAAAACAGAGGAAATGCTAAAAGCTTATGCTCAATTACTTAAAAACAAAGAAGTTGCTTTAGAAGTCGTATCACATGCTATTTCTAATGCATCTTCATCTTTAGAACCTCAATACTCTAATCAAAACCAAACTTCACAGATAGGTTTAATAATTTCTGCAATCTTTATTTTTTCCTTTATTATTTTCCATGAGTCTACTAATTTAAATATTATGCCGTTTGGTTTAATGATCGCTATTTTTTTTATGTTTTTAGGAGGTATTATATGGAAATATTATGCTATGCATAATTTTAAATTACGAGAATCAAGTCCTGAGGTGAGTAAATGAGTAAATGGTTGTTTCTTTCAGCAGCATTTTTGACAGTAATTATGTATTAT
>WAPH01000042.1 GCA_015520895.1 Nanobdellati archaeon
CTAATAGAACTGATCCTATTGTTGCTGAGATAGCTTTTTTAAGATTTGGTTTGTTTTTAATTTCTTTGGTTAAAGAGAATAATTTCTCTGCCATAGAGAAATTAGGGCAGAGAAATTATTTATAGTTAACGGTTGAGAAATACAATAAATTGTCATACTCTTTACTCAAATTTCGAGATGCGCCGGCCGGGATTCGAACCCGGGCCTCTGGCTTGGAAGGCCAGGATCATACCACTAGACCACCGGCGCCTTGTAAAAATAACTTTTAAAATATAATTTTAAAAACTTTAAGAGAGCCTTCCTCTAATTTCTAAAATAACCTTTAAAAACATTAACCTCTTAGTTTTATATATGGAACTTAAAAAACTCAAAGGTGTAAGAGACTACGGTCATAAAGAAGCCTTACTTTTAGAAAAAATATTTATTACAGGCTCAGAATTGTTTAAACTCTATGGTTTTTTACCATTAGAAACAAGCAATCTCGAGAGATGGGAAGTGCTAATAGCTAAAGATGTTAATGCGGGTGAAGCAATAAAAGAACAAACATACAATTTCAAAGATAAAGGGGGTAAGCATATAGGCTTAAGATTTGATTTAACTATATCTTTGATTAGATATATAGCAGAACATCAAAACATAAACATTCCTTTTAAACGCTATCAGATGGGTAAAGTATATAGATATGAAGAAGCTAAGAGATCCAGATATAGAGAATTCTTTCAATTTGATTTAGATGTAATAGGCGGAAAAAGTATAGCCTATGATGCTGAATTATTAAACATAGCATCTAATTTTCTCAATAAGCTTAATCTAAAAAATCATTATTTTCTTATAAATAATAGGAAAGTGGCAGAAGAATTCCTCAAAAAAAACTATCCTAAAATAAACCTTACTAAAGGATTAAGAACAATAGATAAAATTGATAAAATAGATAAAGAAGAATTTCTTAAAGAAGGATTCAAAGAAAAACATTATAATCTTATAAAATCAGAATTTAAAAGTTATGATGAGTTTGCAGAAGCAACAGGTATAGAATGCAAAGAACTAGAAGAATTAGATAATTATCTTCATTTAATGAACGTAAAGAATTACAAGTTTAGCTTAAAAATAGTAAGAGGTTTGGATTATTACACAGGTAATGTATTTGAAACATTCATTAAAAACTATGAAAAAATAGGCAGTATAGGGAGTGGTGGAAGATATGATGAAGTATTTTCTAAAATAATTAAAAGAGATCTACCGTCTGTAGGATTTAGTTTCGGAGTAGATAGGATACTTGACATACTTCTTAAAGAAAAAGATATATATTCGCCTTTGCAAGTTTTTATAGCATATACTTCCCCAAAATTATTAAATAAAGCTATAGAAATTAGAGAAAAACTGGTTAATAATAAAATTCCAACGTTTCTAAGTTATGATTTCAAAAATTTAACAAATCAGATCAAACAAGCATCACGAAGAGGCATAGAATGGCTATTAATTGTTGGTGAAAAAGATATTGCTCGTAATCTTTTAACATTAAGAAATCTTATCACAGGAAAAGAAGAAAAAATTAAAATTTATGATGTACCTCGCAGGATTGGATTTAGCAGGAAAAGAGAAAAATAAAACCGCCATAGCATTTTATGAAACATCAACTCGTAGTTTTATATTAAAAGAAGCATACAAAAATGAACAGATAATAAAAATTTTAGAAAAATTCAATCCAAAAGTGATAGCTATAGATGCTCCTCTAACATTTCCTCTTTCAAATAAAGCTTTTAGAGAAGCTGAAAAACAACTAATTACAAAAGGTTTTAGACCGTTGCCCTTAAACATGCCTTCTATAGAAATATTAGTTAAAAGGGCAATAAAACTAAAAGCCAGTATATATGGCATTTTAAATAACACAGAGGTTATAGAATGTTTTGCTTCTGCCTCTTTAAAAGTTCTTTATCTCAACAAAATAGAACTGGAAAAAAAATTAAAAAGAAAACTTGATAAAGACGATGTTGATGCTCTTGCTTGTGCATTAACTGCTTATTTTTATAAAAAAGGTAATTACGAAATATTAGGAAAAAAAGAAGAAGGAACTATAATACTACCCAAAATATTGTGAAAGTATGGGAGCAGAATTACTAAGATTAAGTCATCGAAAAGAAAGAGATAAAAGACTTACTACACATATCTTTCTGAGTTGCAGAATATTAGGTATATACAATATATATTACACAGGAGATAAAGATGAAAAATTAGAAAAAAACATAAATAAAGTGGAAAAAAATTGGGGTAAATGTTTAAATGTTCAACATATCAAAAAACCTTTAAAATTAATTGAAGAGAAGAAAAAAGAAGGTTATACTATCGTACATCTAACTATGTATGGAATACCTTATAAACAAAAAATTAATGAAATAAAAAAACTAAAAAATATTCTCATAATAATAGGCAGTGAAAAAGTTCCCTCTGAAATATACAAATTATCAGATTACAACATATCGATAGGCAATCAGCCCCATTCTGAATTAACCGCTCTTGTTATTTTAAGTTATGAACTCAATAATTGTAAACTAAAAGAATGTAGTGTCAAAAGCTTGTATAGAATAATACCTCAAGAAAAAGGAAAAAAGGTGGTAAGAAATGATAAGTAAATATGAAGTAGGTTTCTGGTTATTAATATTAGCAACAGCGTTTTTTCTTTGGTTGGCTCATCGCCATGAATATGTAAGAAAAACAAAAATCATAAAAGAAGAGTATAAAATAGTATGGAAGAAATATTATCAATGGAAAGGTAAAAAAGAAGAAAAAAGATAAAGTTTCAAGTTATGCTGCACTTGCTACTACATACAAATAACCGGTCGGCAATGCTCCATCTGGTACTCCGTAAGGGATGTGAAGTTGTACATCCGCAACAATAGCACCCCCTGGATATATCGGATTACCGCCGTTTAAAGTTAAACCGTCACTTCCAAAGGAAGTACATACACTAGCACCCGGTGCATCGGCATTCCATCTAAATAATCTAAACTTACTACAATCGTAGGAAACAGCTATACAATAAGGAGTGCCATCTTCTCCAATAGCTAATCCGTCAATTATACCCCAGTTAGGATCTCCTGATGCTGCTATCGTTGCCATAGTATATTGACCACCTACTAAATCAATAGTACCGGTATTAGTTACATTATGTGCATTTTTACCTACCACTAATTGTGCAGTTACACCAGTAGTTCCATTACAATAAGTGTAAGCACCACTGACATTTATTGCCCAGAAATACTCTCTATTTGCATCTCTTATCTTACCAAAGCTTACTGTATTTGCCGGTTTGTTCAAATAAATGTAATCCACACTGCTATTGAACTCAATCCTATCTACGAACCAGTAATTAGTGTAAGATGCATTTTTCACCATTAGCCAATTACCAGGATTGTAGTTATTTACATTACCTGTACCAAAAGGATTGGATGTTGGTTGAGTTACATTCAACCATACATAAGTTATGTCAGTAGAACCTAAGTTTTCTATTTCTATTTGAGAAAGCACCACTCCATCAACCGTATCACTATATTGAGTAACCACTGTTCCTGGATCGTGTGCACCCCAGTTCATACCTTGAGGCGTAACATCCACTATAGTTTTATTATTTATATTCACGACGATGTCTGCACTACTTGTCGCATTCACGTCATATGCATCTACTTTCCCGTAAGGAGTAAACAATGCTACACCTACCAACGCCATAGCCGCAACAAAAATACCAACAACCTTGCTAAGCCCTTTCATCCTGTATCACCTTCTATTAAACATTTTTGATCATAACCACCAAACCATTTTCTTGTTCATACCTACTCTTGCTATCTTTTCTTCTCCCTTTATTACTCCCTTATCTTTGAGTTTATAACAATAAGTATTAGCAGTACTCCATGAAACACCAATTTTTTTAGCTATCTGATAAGTGGATAAAGGCTTTTTTTCTTTTTTCAACAACTCTACTATTGCTTCCTCAACGCCTTTTATTTCTTTACTCATAATATCACGCCGACGAAACAAAAACTGTTACAGTCCCTGTGCTTAAATCTCCTTGTGCAGTACCATAAGGAACTCTAATTTTCACCCATGCTTTGTAAAATCCACCAGGATAAATATACTCAGCACCGTTAATATATCCCGGAGCTAAATCACTACAGCTTGAAGGCAAACCAGAAGATGCTAAAAAATCCGCATTCCATCTTACTAAATAAACTCTTGCACCAGTAGAAGGACAGTTTACAGGTATGAAAACACAATATTTTTCCCCTCCTCCGAAATCTATAGCCCCTACATCATATTGCTGACCATCTAATACTCCACCACCAGTATTAATAGTTACGGGTACAAAAGTGGTATAAAGATTATTTGTTAAATCCACATCTCCTGTCTGTGATTTTGTTTTAGGAGAAGTAATATTGATGTAAAGATTTCCGTCAGAACAATTAGTACCAACATAATTGCTAACATACTCAAAAAAGTATTCTTGAGTACCATTTCTTACTCGTCCAAAAATAACTCCTACTGCACCAAGATTTGTGTTAGGTACTTTAATATATAGAGGATCGTCCTCTTCATATTCCACTCTATTTATATACATAAATTTACTATCAGGAGCATTACTAGCAGAATTGTTAGCAATAACTATGAAATTTGCAGGATCATAAGCTTTAGGATCTCCTGTTGCAAAAGGACGAGATGAGGGAAAAGTATTATTAAACCACACTTTTGTAATATTTACAGAACCTATGTTCTCTATCCATATGTTCTCATAATTATTAGCTTCATAATTGCTACCAAACTCTTCACCAGGAACAACATCGTACCATGAAAGAGAATCAGGATTTATATCAACCATAGTTTTAGCAGAAACATTTACAAATATCGTAATAGTGTCGTTAGATGCTGCAGTAGGAGCATATACTATGTTCTTCGAAGAAAGTATTAATAATGCTAAAGATAATACAGTTACAACAGCAAAAACAAACTTATTTATTGCTTTTCGATACATTTTATCCCCTTCTATCAATATAAAAACATATCGATATATCGAGATATTAAAATATTATTATAATGAAGGAATATATATAGATTCTTAAAACACCACTAAGTAGTTACAGATATATTTATATTTATTTATAAATAATAGCCCACAAATTGTTGTAATCACGAGTAAATACTTTAAATTTCTCTGATCCCAATAAAGTTAAATCTTCGCAAAACTCCTCGTAATCATAAAAATAATAATAGCGAGAATATTTACCTCTCCATTTAATATCCTCTTCTTTTTTAGTTGTTTTCCTCAATTTACTATACCTATGCCATACACTTACTACCATTATGTTTTTAGAAACCCTCATCATTTCCTTTAACATTTTTAATCTCATCTCTTTAGAAGGTAGATGGTGAAGAACAGCTATGGCCATAACTATCTCAAAACTCTCGTTTTTAAAAGGTAAATAAAGAGCATTGCCTATTACGTAATGAATATCTGTTAAACGATGCTTGAAGAAAGATTTAGCAAAATCCAAGCCAACTAAGAATTTTACACCTCTCTCCTTAAGATATTTAAGATTGCGAGAGTTACCACAACCTATTTCTAAAATAGAATTATATCTTTCTAACCCTAATGTTGCTAATTCACTCCAGATCTTTTGACGCGTAGAACTAAAATCTTCTGCTATAGAATCATAAGTTTTCTTAAGGTCCTTCAAAACCGCATTTTTTGCATTTATATGGATTGCCATGTACTTTGCATACCTCACATCTCAAGATTTCTGCTCCACATTCTGGACATTTAAATTTAGAATAATACATCTCACCTGCAACAATATTGCCACCGCAACTTATACATTTACCTATAATCATTTAAGTTCACCCGCCATTAACACAGTAAAAGGTTTACCTATTTTAACACCAAATTGTTTGCTATTTTCTTTTAATAAAATAATTTCTATATCGTTTGCTTTTCCTATTAATTCTGCTTCTATTTTCAAATCTTCTGGAATATTACTTGCTAAATAGATTTTAGATATTTTCCCTTCTTTAGCTAACTTTAAAGTCCTCTCACTACCTATTATTAACTTTTCTCTATCCATAACTCAGAAATATTATGAGTTATTTTTAAAAACTTAACCCCTCAATTTCTTTAGCTTGCGATAAAGTTCCTCTAGAAGAAAAGCTATTTCTTCCCCTTTATCTGTTAACACTACATATTTTATCCTTCCCTTCTTTTTATAAGTAATAATACCATTCCTTTCTAAAATATCTAAAATTCTTACAGCATGAGGATAGGTACAATCAGCAAACTTTGCAAGCATTGAAGGGTATGTTTTACCCTGAGAATACCTTAATCCTATCATAATTCTTAATGGTTTTTCATGGAGTAGCAAGGAAATAAGTTCGTTATTCTCATCAAAATAGGTTATCATATAT